>JAOZPW010000119.1 GCA_029932545.1 Thermoanaerobaculales bacterium
CCCTGAAACAGAATTCCACCTTCAAGGGGCCAATCCGGTACGCGCTCCTAGCCCGACTGTCATTCCATTTCCTCAAGCTCCTGCAACTGTTCCCGGCGGGAATAGTCGATATTCTTCAACCGATCACGCAGGGCATCTGTCGTTGTTGTCGTCGGTTCAAACCCTTCGAGGGCTGATTTTGCGTCCAGGAGTTCGGATCGTGCCTTTGAAAGGTGTCGGTCAGAGGGGCGGGCGGCATAATCCCGAAGTGCAACCACCGCCGCCCTCAGAGCAACTGAGGCCGTTAACTCGGCGCTGGGAGCAGGGGATCCAGCGGCCCACGCGGCTGCTTCTTCAGCCACCTGGCGAAGCAGAGGTACCGACGAGGCAATCAGAGAGGGCGTCGAACAGAGATTTTCCATTTCCCTGATGCGATTCAGCGCATCTCGATGTCTCATTGTTCGACCCTCGACCCCCTCCTCCTCGAGGTAGGGCACGATTCGAGCAACATCATCCCGAACATGCTCAACTTCCTTAACCTTGAGTATCATGACGATGACAACAGCAAACAACAACACCAGAAAGGCTGCACCTGTGATCTTCATGGATCGATTGTAGTACGGCGGGATCGTGGTTTCACTGTCCCTCGCTCCACCCCTTGTGTCCACTTCAGATGGCGGTTTTCTGATTTTTTCAACTTCGCCCCGCCAAAACTCCCCCCTTTACTGGCCCGATTCTTGCAGCTCTCGGTATCGAAGAACTGGAGGCTGATATGAATCGTTCAATACTCGTCGTGGTGCTTCTCTCGATCGTCCTGACGGTCGTTCCGACCGTCGCCGACGCCCAACTGGCCGCGAACTGGATCATTCCGGCGGCAGCCAACACACCCGGAAACGGTGGAACCTACTGGAAAACCGATCTCTCAATCCACAACCCCCAGTCCTGGGAGTTGCCACTGTTGGTGCAGTTCCTGGAGACCGGAAAGGTCAACGACACCGTACCGACCCTTGATCTGGTGATCTACCCCTATGAAACCATCAACCTCTGGGACGTTCTGGGGCCCGATCTGTTCGACGTCCACGGGACCGGCGCCATCTTGATCTACGTGCCCCCGAACGAATCCTGTCCCGATCTCGAGTGTCAGTTCCTTGTGACCTCACGGACATACACCTCAGATCCCTCGGGGGGCGCCGGTGAGTTCGGACAGGCGCTGCCCGGCGCCGCCCTTTTGGAAGGAACCGACTGGTTGACATTCGGATATGCCGCGGGAATCTTGAATGACAATTTGGATTTCCGATGCAACATCGGTGTTGCCTCCTGGACCCCTGAGTGGACTCAGGTGGCGGTTGACCTTCAAGACGCTACCGGCGCCATTGTCGACACTCAGATCTTCGATCTGCCGCCCTTTGGGCATCTCCAGCGCCGCCTTCGGAACACTGTAACGGGCGGGAGCCTTGTCTTTTACCTGATCGAGGGTCCGGTTGATGCCTTCGTCTACCCGTATGCCTCCGTCGTCAACAACGTGACTGGAGATCCCTCCTATTTCTTCGCCAGGTACTCCAGTGTCGGGGTTGCCGCCATGAGGAAATCAAAACCCGCGCCCTCCTACCCGAAACGCGGACACGCCGTTCATTGGTCCCGTGCCGCCTTGACGCGCTAGTCATGCAATTTCTGCGGTTGTTCCAACCGCAGAAATTGCTTGTGAAACTATTCTCGAGGGCTCTCCCGTCTGGTACGATGGCCTCTGTGCGCTCTGCGTTCTGCCGTTGCCGCCCTCGAGGTCTTCTTGCCGGCCGTGTGTCCCTGTTGCCGGGGGCCGTTGCCAGGCGTCAACCGTGGTTTGTGCGGCGGATGTCAATCATCCCTGGTACCGATGGCCGGCCTCAGGTGCCACACATGCGGCGGTCCGGTCGATGATCCAGTGGAACCCTGCGTCAGCTGTGTCGCCGAACCCGCCCTTCAGCAAGGAACCGTTGTATGGGGTGAGTATGACGGAACCCTTCGGGATGCCGTGTTGACCCTCAAGCACGGAGGCCATGACGAGGTCGGTGCGGTGTTGGCATCCCGACTTGCGGGCAGCATCTCTTTGGAACCGTGGGCCGAAGACATCACTGTCGTCACAGCCGTGCCCTCACACCCTCTTCATAGACTTCGGCGGGGCTTCAGTGCGGCAGAGGTTCTCGCACGTTGTGTGGCATGCGCTATCGACCGACCTTTTCGGGAGACCCTTCGCCGCCACGGTCTCAGTCGGCAAGCCTCACGATCGCGCGCAGACCGAAAACAACTTCAATTACGCCGTTTTTCGGCCCGTAAGACGAGGTCGATTCAGGAACAGACAGTGCTGTTGATCGATGACGTGATCACCACGGGAACCACCATCAAACGAGCCGTACAGGCCCTGTTGAAAGGTGGGGCTTTGAGGGTGTATGTCGGAGCTCCCGGCTTCACGCCGGACCCGAGGAGAATTGGATGAGCATTTTTGACAAACTGATAATCCACGGGCTCCCACTGGTCCCAAAATTCATTGTCGAACGCTTTGCGAGACCGTACGTTGCCGGCTCGACGATCGAAGAGGCGGTCAAGGCAATCCGCTCAATCATGGACGAGGGGGCCATGGCCACCATCGACATTCTCGGCGAGGAGGTCTCGGACAGGTCTGTGGCTACGAGCTACACCAACGAGTATCTCGAGGTCTTCGACGTCATCGCCTCTGAAGGCCTTGACGCCAACGTCTCGATCAAACCGACGATGCTGGGCATAAAAATCGACGAGGCCTTTTGCACCGAGAACATTGACGCGATAGCCGCCAAGGCCGCATCGATGGACAATTTCCTCCGGATCGACATGGAGGACCACACGACGACCGATCCTACGCTGCGCATCTACCGCACGATGGCGGAAAGACACGGCGGTCATCATGTCGGCGTAGTGCTCCAAGCCTACATGAGGCGAAATATCGACGACATCAACAGCCTCTTGGATCTTGGGCCAAACATTCGGATGTGCAAGGGCATCTACCGTGAACCCAGAGCCGTGGCGTGGGGTGCGTTTGAAACGATCAGGGAGAATTTCTCATACTCTGTCGAAAAACTCCTCAAGGCGGGCTCGTACGTCGGCATCGCAACACACGACCCCCACTTGGTCTGGGCCGCGATGAGTTTGATCGACCGACTCGGCCTGACCCCGGACAGGTATGAATTTCAGGTATTGTACGGTGTCGACTCGGGACTTCGTCGGATCATTCTCGATGGCGGCCACCGACTGCGGGTCTATGTGCCGTTCGGCAAGGATTGGTACCCGTACTCGATGAGACGCCTTCGAGAAAACCCGACAATTGCCAAGAATGTCCTGTTGGCGATGCTGGGGAAAAAAACACTTTGAGCACGATTAATTGGAGGAAGAGATGAACACACTCAAATACACAGTCATTTTGGCGTTGTCGGTCTTGATATCCGTACCGGTCTGGGCGGGGCCCCAGGCCCGAATTGCCGGCATCGTCATAGATTCTGCCGGCAACCCAATTCCGACAGCTACCATCACCTACACCACGGACGAACTGACCAAATTCGAGAAGACAATCAGTGTCAAACACGACGGCACCTTCAAGACACTGATCCTAGATGCGACGCGGGTCTACGTTTTCCACGTCTCGGCCACTGGGTATATCGGCCATGACGAAGAGTTCAAGGTCGCCGTCGGGACCACGGACAACCATTTCGAGTTCGTGCTGAAGACCACGACCGAAGCCAATGCTCAGTTGGTACAGAATCTGGCGGAACAACCTGGGTACAAGGAACTCGAAGAGGGCCGGGAGCTGCTCAAGGCCGGCCAAAAGGACGAGGCCAAAATTCTGTTCGAGCAGGCACTGGCTGCTGTCCCCGATCTCCTGCCGGCCATGGAATATCTGTCCCAAATTCAGTACGAAACCGGAGACCTTAAAAACGCCCTGATCACAGCCAAGCGTTGCCTCGAAGAGGATGAGGAATCTTTCGGTTGCCTGGCGATCGCGGCCAATTCGTCGGAGGCGCTCGGAGACATGGAAGGTCACGATCGCTACATGAGTCTCTACCAGGAATTCAACCCCGAAGACCCCACGTCCCTGTTCAACCAGGCTGTCGTTTTCCTCAACGCGATGGATGACGAAAAGGCCAAGCCCCTTCTGGAACAATGCCTCGATGCCGATCCTGAATTCCCGAAATGCCTGTTCGAGTATGGAATGGTTCTACTCCGCAGCGGTGATATTGACGGCGCCAAGGCTCAGTTTGAGAAATACCTCGAGGTTGCACCCGATGGGGTGGATGCCGCCACCGCTGCAGAAACGGTGAAGTATCTCTAGCCCTTTGATCATCGGCGTCGCAGGGGGCACGGGTTCCGGCAAGACTACCGTTGCTCAGGCACTCGTCGCACGTGTAGGCGCCGACCTCGTCCTGGAGATCACGCAGGATCGCTACTACGCAGATCTGAAACACTTGCCCTTGACTGCAAGAAATCACCGCAACTACGACCACCCGGATTCGATTGAAGGCTCGCTGCTGGCGTACCACCTCCGAAGTCTCAAAGAAGGCCTGCCCGCTGAACTGCCACTCTATGACTTCAATCGCCATGAGCGGCGTCCGGAAACTGAGACGGTTTCGGCCAAACCTGTGATCCTTGTCGAAGGTATCCTGGTTTTCGCCCTGGCTGAAATTCGGGAGATACTGGACACCAAGATCTTCGTCGATACCGACTCTGATGTTCGTTTCATCAGGCGTTTGACCCGCGACATGAGGGAGCGAGGAAGAACGCTGGAGAGCGTAGTCGATCAATGGCTCGAGACCGTTCGGCCGATGCACCTGGAATTCGTCGAGCCCTCGAAACGATGGGCCGACGTGATCATCCCGGAGGGAGGCTTCAACACGGTGGCGTTGGAATTCTTGATCAGTCGCATCAAAACCCAATGTGATGCGGGATAGAGTAGGATAGACGACCTCTGGCGGTCATTGGTGCTGAGTCGAATCTCAACATCATGTCCGGCAGCATAAAATCATGCCTCGAATTATCACTGTTTCTTCCGGCAAGGGCGGGGTGGGCAAGACCACTTTTGCGGTGAACTTCGCCCTGACCCTGTCTCGAGTTGCCCCGACCATTCTCGTCGATCTGGACACCGGCACATCATCCGTCCGAAACACCCTTGATACGCCTGTCAGTAAAGACCTCTATCATTTTTTCAGAAAGGGACAACTGCTCACCGACTGCGTGACTCACCTCGACCCGACGCTGGACCCGCAGGGACTTTTCAAAGACTTCTCCTTCATTGCAGCACCGATGCACTCGATCGAGGAGATCACCAATTGGAATGATTCCTCTCGATGGAAGCTGGTGCACGCGATCAACCAACTCCCGGCAGAATTCGTCGTCCTCGACCTCCGTGCCGGTCTTGACGCCAACGTCATCGACTTCCTCCCTCTTTCCAACTCGGGCATCCTGGTATTTACGCCCCATCACCCGGCGGCCACTTTGGCAGCCGGAGATATTGTCAAGAGCCTCCTCTTTCGAAAACTGAGGTTTATCTTTTCGACCGACTCTCCCTTCTTCAGAAAGCACGGCGCTCTTGCCAATCAGCATCGAATGGTCAACGAGCTTCTCGATCAGGTTGAAGATGTCTATGAGGACAACCTCCCAAACCTGGACGCCTTCCTCCAAGACCTCTTGATGTCCCTGGGACCCAGCCCCTACCTCGAGACGATCATCAATGTCGTGCACTCCTTTGGCGTCTACTTCGTTCTCAATATGTTCGACGGCGTCGAGGAAAGCTACGACACCGCTGTCCGGCCATTCGTTGATTATCTGAAGAATGGGCTCTCGGCTCACCTCAAACTGACCAACCTCGGCTGGGTCATCAAAGACGACGCTATCCATTCGGCCAATTGCAACCGACGGCCTATTCTGCTCCAGCCGATCGAACAGAAAAGAACGCCACTCCCCCTGGACCCGGTGATGCGGGAATTGGCAAGCCTTGAAAGTTCGGTCTTCGGTCTGCCGGAACCCAAAGACATCACACCCCTCACCAAACCAACTCCAGATGAACTCCTCAATATCAGTGACCGGTCACCGCTGGATCGGCAATTGGAGATCCTCAATACGATGTTTCGCACCGAGGGGTCATTGCAGGTTCGCAATAATTTCGCCTACATCACGCACCGGGTTCTTCACATTGTCCGGAGTCTCCCAGCCGACAGTTTCGGACAGAACCGCCTCCTGACACCCTTGGAGATTTTTCACAAGGTCTTTCCGGACCTGCCCAGCTAGGAACGCGGCCATATTGGCCTCTTGGATACACGATAATGCTATCGACGGCACGGAAGGCCAATCCGACCGCGTTCCTAGCTATTGGCGCTTCGCGCCGCCTTGACCCCAACGATACCGTCTCAAGGCCAAAACGGACCGCACGCATCGCGTCTACTTGGCCGGAACGTTCCGCTTCCGCCGCCTAGTCCGCAGTTCCTCTTCCTTGAACATGAACTTGATACCGTGCTTGAACAGCAACAAGTTGGGTGCATCATTGCGGTTGAGTTTGATGCAGTTCTTGTCGTACCACTCGATCCAGCCGACAAGTTCAGTGCCGTCTGTCAGGACAACCACCATCGAGGTTCGACCTTGCATCTGTTTGAGGTAGTAGTAACTTTCCGCATTGGTTTGTTCAGCCGGTACTTGTTTCCGACGACCCGAAGTACGGGCCGGAAACCGGTCCATAGTCTCGGTCATTGACGGCCGGATTAATTTTCGATCAGACACGATCGCCTCCCGACGGCCCTATCGGGCGCCACCAGCCATCGCCCCCCGGAAAAACCCTTGAAAGAACCCGCCGCAAGGGATGACAGACTGGTCTGGTGAGTTGGTAGTGTCAGGATACCAGAACTCGGCGATGATGAAAACTACGCCGTTTCCCGTGCTGCGATTTTACTCCCGAGGCGGTTTTCGCTTTCGCTTCTGGAGTTCAGGATACTGCTCTACCTCATGGGCCAGGCAGCACATCAAGCGGCCACACATTCCGGATATCTTGGCGGGATTCAAACTAAGGTTCTGACGCTTGGCCATCCGAACCGTAACGGAGTGAAAACGGCTCATGAAGGTGGCACAACACAGGCAATGCCCGCACGGACCCAGTCCTCCGGTCAGCCGTGCGCCGTCCCGAACGCCCATCGCGCGCATCTCGACCCTTTTCTGGTATCGGTGGCCAAGGTCCCGCAAGAGAGGTCTAAAATCCACCCTTTGTTCCGCAGTGAAAAATACAAGAATCGGCTCGCCCGATAATGGGATCTGCACACGAATCGGCCGAATCTCCAAGTCGAGTTCTCTCGCTCGGCGACGAACGTACTGTCCGATCTCAAGCGCCTGCTCCTGGTTCTCCTGGTCAATACGACTCTCTTCGGCTACCGCAAACCGGAGAATTCGACCCGGTCTCCTTCGAGGTGGTCTGACAACAGGGGCTGTGAAACGGGTCACCCTTCCCAAGAATTCGCCGTCACCGGTTTCAATGATCACTTCATCATCATGTCGAACGATCAACGAACCCGTTCGACAGACCACCGCCTGCAGTTCGGGGACAATGACCACACGAACCAGATCCTCACACAGGATCGGTATCGGTATCTCTTTCATCGGACAACTCAACTGTGCACTCCCTCTATAGCGGCAACAACTTCGCGTTCCGCGGCTTCGATCCGTTCGGCATCCTGTCGGCGTCGCGCGACGAGCTTTTCGGCGACATCCGGTCGACGATCGGCAATCAACTGGGCGGCAAAGAACGCCGCGTTTCGTGCTCCGGCAGGGCCGACGGCAAAGGTCGCCACGGGAATCCCGGCCGGCATCTGAACGGTCGCCAGCAGGGCATCCATCCCATCCATCACACCTCCCGGCAGTGGGACCCCCCGAACCGGTCGTACCGTATGTGCCGCGACGACTCCTGCAAGGTGTGCCGCCATTCCCGCCGCACAGATAAATGCACAGCACCCCTGGGATTCGGACTGACGAACCAGATCGACCGTCCTCTCCGGAGTTCGATGGGCGGAACTGACATGCACACGAAATGAGATGCCAAAACCTTCCAAAATATCGACGGCGCCCTTGAGGTGCTTCCAGTCCGAAGACGAGCCCATCAGGATAACGATTTCAACGTCACTCACGCTCGCTCCCCTCGGGCCGATACGTCGATACCGATATCTCGCCGAAAGATCTTGCCGTCAAAGCGGATGGCGCCCAGCCCGCCATAGGCTGTCTCCAGGGCCGTCCCAAGGTCCGGACCCCTCCCGCACACCGAAAGCACCCTGCCGCCGGATGTTACGAGTCTGTCGTCCTCCAAACGCGTACCGGCATGGTAGACCGTTACTGCCGGTAATGCCATTGCCTCTTCAATTCCGGTAATATCATCACCCTTGCGGGGTGAGCCTGGATAGCCGTGAGCCGCCGCTACAACACACGCCACGACCTCACGCCGCCACGACAAACTGCCGAGCGCCAACTGGCCGTCCGCTGCGCTCTTCACCAGGGCGGCAAAAGACCCCTCAAGGCGCAAGAGAACCGCTTGTGTTTCCGGGTCACCGAAACGGCAGTTGAACTCCAAGACCTTTGGACCATCTTCAGTCAACATCAGCCCGGCGTAAAGTACCCCGCGATACTCTCGGCCTTCGGCCGCCATCCCCTGAATCACCGGTGTGATCACCGTGTCCATGATCGTCCGTCCGAACCCCTTGGGCAGCCCCATCGCAGGAGAGTGGGCGCCCATTCCTCCGGTGTTGGGCCCGGTATCACCTTCACCAATCCTCTTGTAATCCCTTGAGGTGGGCAAGGGGATAGCCTTCACCCCATCGGAGATTGCCATAAAGGACACCTCGGTCCCGACGAGGAACTCCTCCACCAAAACCTTCGTCCCGGCTTCACCGAAGGATCGCCGACCGAAAAAAGCCTCGAGTGCCTCGTCAAGTTCCTCGTGATTACCGGGAATCAAGACGCCCTTGCCCGCAGCCAGACCGTCCGCTTTCAATACGACCGGAAACCCAAATTGCTTGACGGCCTTCCGCGCCTGTTCCTCATTGACGACGCTTATCGCCTGAGGCGTCGCAATCTTGTGCCGATGACAGAAATCCTTGGCGAAGACCTTGGACGATTCCAATTGTGCAGCGGCACTGGTGGGCCCAAACAGGCAAAGTCCCCTTTTTGAAAATTCATCACCAATACCCAGCGCCAGGGGCAACTCTGGTCCCACGACGGTCAGGTCGATTCTCAGATCGGCTGCCGCTTCAGCTAAAGCCGGAACGTCATCAACCGGCACAGGCAGGAGATCCGCGGCCTGTGCGATCCCTGGATTTCCGGGGGCAGCAAAAACCTCCGAAACCTCCGGCGATCGTCTTAAAGCATGGACAATGGCATGTTCGCGTGCTCCCGAGCCGACAACCAGTACTCTCACAAGATCACCCCTTTGCTTGGAGCACCGTCAGGCAGGCGGCCTGCACGATGTCTGCGGCTGAACAACCACGACTGAGATCGTTGGCGGGTTTGGCCAACCCCTGCATCAACGGGCCCAAAGCACGTGCTCCACCGAGTCGTTCCACCGCCTTGTAGCAGATATTACCTGCATTGAGGTCAGGGAAGACCAGGACATTTGCGACACCGGCGACCGACGACCCAGGCGCCTTCTTGGCACCGATCGACGGAATCAGGGCAGCATCAAACTGCAACTCACCGTCGAAGGCGAAGTCCACCTCCCGCCGTTCCAGCTCCGCGGTCGCTTCCTGCACCTTGTCGACCAACACATGGTCGGCACTGCCCTTGGTAGAGAATGAAAGCAACGCGACTCTCGGCTCTCCACCAACAATCGATTTGAAGGTCGCCGCCGCACCAATCGCAATCTCGGCCATCTGGCCGGCGTTCGGCTCAGGCAGAACGGCACAGTCTGCAAAGACCATGATGCCCCCATCACCCCAGCGTGTGTCCGGGTGCACCATGACAAAGGCCGATGAGACCGTCTTGAGGCCGGGGGCTACACCAATGGCGTGCAGGGCAGCCCGTACCGTGTCACCGGTGGTTCGTACGGCGCCACCCAACGAGCCGTCAGCCTCCCCGGCAGCAACCAATAACGATACGAAATACAGTGGATCCTCCAGAGCCCGCAACGCCCTGTCAAAATCCAATCCCTTGTGCTTGCGTCGTTCAAAAAGGATCTCGGCCAGGGCTTGGCGACGACTGTCGGTCGCCGGATCGGCGACGACGACACCCTCAGCTTCCAGTCGATCATGGTCAGAACTTCGAAGGCCGGCCGGACACATGATTGTCACCCGACAGATTTTCTTACGAACCAGATCGAACGAGGCCTCGATTACCCTGGGGTCGTCACCCTCCGCCAGAGCAACGTGCCCATCCAGCTCTCGTGCTCTCGTTTCCAATGTGTCGAAGAAGGTCATTTTGGCGGCTCCCCGTTGCATTGTAGCGTAAACCAGTCCCTGTGCGAGACTTGGGAGGGGGGTGGTCGTCTTGTCGGGCTCGGGCTCGGGCTCGGGCTCGGGCTCGGGCTCGGGCTCGGAAAAAAGTAGATTATAGGGGGAGTGGTCTGTTCGGGCTTTCCGGCTAAAAACTGACTACACCCGAGGCAACCGCACAACAAGCGGCTTTGGGTGAATGGAGATTTCCACCGGCAAGTGACCCTTGAAATCACCATCAACTTGATAAGGGATCGGGGAGGAATCGTTCACACCTTCCAGGCGGACCGTGTCCAGGTCGCAACGTTCCACACCGGGGCGTGACAGGTGTTTCCCACGAGCCAGGGCTCCAGCAAATGCCAACGCCGACCTGCGGGTCCGCTTGCGATTGACAACCATCTGGAACGAAGGAGCGAA
>JAOZPW010000120.1 GCA_029932545.1 Thermoanaerobaculales bacterium
GCGTGAACCGAGAATTCTCCGGCCAAGTCGTCCCTTTGCATTTGCAGCATATCCCGCCGAACGATCTGTTCTTCCAGCGTCTTAGTGCTCGACAGGAAGAGCCGGATGTTGACGGCAGTCAACACCAGGCCTATCAAGACCGCTACCCCCGTCAGGATCCACACCGGCCGGGTGTTCGAGCGAGGCTTGGAAGCAAGGTTGGCAACAATCACGGCGCCCCCCCGTTCAAAACGGCGGCCATCGGCGCGAGCCGGGCGCTGCCGAGAGTTGATGCCAAGTTGACATCCGGGCAGATCTGCCGCGCATCGGGGATACGAACCGCAACACCAGGTTGTCGCTCCAACAATCCTGCAATCGATCGAACTGTTGCCTCCTCAGAAGCACTGACGACAGCCTCAATATCACCATCAATCGCCATCGTGGTCCGAATGTAGCTCATCGCCAGGGCGATCTCTCTTTCTACTCCTTGCCAGGACCCTCCGGACTGTGGCAGAGGTTTGGTTCTGATAAAGCGGACGCCTCCATCGGTGACAACCGCCATCGACAGCAACGAGTCCTCCTGTTGGACAATCACCCGATGTACGGCCAAAGAGGCCGGTTCCAGAACAAAGGCGTAGACCCTTGGCACCACCAGCCCCGGACTGATGCCTGCGCCCTCAAAAGCGCTCTCCAAATGGGCGATCGCCGTCTCGGACATTGTAGAACAGAGCACCTGCTGTTGGTCTCCCCCGAAACTCTGGATTGAAGCCGCAATTCGCAGATCGGCAGGAGCGATCGGGAGGAGTTTCTTCAGACGCCAACGAAGAACGTCCTGCAGATCCGCTCGACGGCGAGGCAACTCTCCGGCCTCCATCAAGAAACACCGAACCCAGTGAGTTGGAATGACGACGGCCACTCTTCGGACCCCGTTGATCGTCTCCTGAAGCGAGGTCAAGAGGCCCGTCAGGCGTTGTTCGTCCACACTTTGGAGTCCGGCGACCCCCAAGTGGAAAATATCCTCGGGTACGGCTACCGCAGCACAACGGTCCCCAGTCTTGCGGTCCCGGTGCACGACGACCAGCTTTTGACCATCCAGGCTCCAGACAGTGTCCGGCGGAGGGGTCGAGAACAGCGTCTTCCAGTTCATTCGACGAACGTCACCTTGTTGATATCATGAAGGGTGGTCTCCCCCCCGAATACCTTTTGGAGGGCGGATTCCCTCAAGAAACGCATACCTTCCGCCTTGGCGGCGCGCTTGATCTCCGCCGCCGGTCGCCGATCGAGAATCAGCTGACGGATGTTATCCGAAAGATTGAGCAATTCGGCGATCGCCAGACGCCCGCGGAATCCGGTGCCGTTGCACTCGATGCAGCCCGCCCCTTCGTAGAAGACAAAATCCTGGTAACGGTCCGGTTCAAGGCCGGAATCTTCCAACAACTCGTCACTGACCGTACCCTGCCTCTTGCAGTGGGGGCAGATCTTCCGAACCAACCGCTGAGCCAAGACGCAGTTGAGGGCAGACACAAAATTGTAGAGATCGACGTTCATGTTGAGGAACCGCCCGATGACGTCGACGACATTGTTGGCATGAACGGTGGTGAAGACCAGATGACCGGTCAGGGCCGCCTGGACCGCAATGGCTGCGGTCTCCTCGTCTCGGATCTCACCGACCATAACCTTGTCCGGATCGTGACGGAGGATCGAACGAAGACCTCGGGCAAATGTCAGACCCTTCTTCTCGTTGACCGGGATCTGAGTAATACCGGCCATCTGATACTCGACCGGATCCTCGATCGTGACGATCTTGTCCTCGGACGAAAGAATCTCCGCCAGGCAGGCATAGAGGGTGGTGGTCTTGCCCGAACCGGTTGGCCCGGTGACCAGGACCATGCCGTAGGGTTCATTGATGAACTTCCGTAACTGCCGGCGAGTGTCGTCTTCGAGGCCCAAGACCGTGAGATCCAGGGTCTTGAACTCCTCGTTGGTGCTCTCCTTGTCCAGGATCCGGATCACCGCATCCTCACCGTGCACGGTCGGCATGATCGAAACACGGAAGTCGATCGTACGCCCCGCCATTCGCACCTTGAAGCGCCCGTCTTGCGGAACGCGCTTTTCGGCAATATCCAACTCCGACACAACCTTGATCCGGCTGATGATCGTCGAGTGATGGCGCTTGTCGATCGGCTTCATCGCCTGGTAGAGCACACCGTCGATCCGGTATTTGACGATGACCTCACGCTCTTGGGTTTCGATGTGAATGTCCGATGCCCGGCGCTGGATGGCGTTGAACAGGAACGTGTCTACCAGTCGGATGATCGGACTCTGGTCCGCCGTGATGCTGTCGATCGACAGCACCTCTTCGCCGTCCTCGGAGTCCTGCACCAGCTGGAGTTGGAAGCCCTCGGTCGCCTGGTCCAGCACCCGCTGGGTCGACTCGGACTTCTCCAAAATATCGGCAATCCGGGACAGTGGGCCGACCACGACATCCAACGGCATGGCCAGCAGCATCTCGATCTCGTTGACGTCAACGACGTTCGTCGGATCGGCCATCACGACCGTCAAGACTCCGTCATCGAGAACCTGCGGAAGAAAGTGGTAGCGCAACATCACGTCCACGGGGATCGTCCGGAAGAGTTCGGCGTCAACGTGAAATTCATCCAGGGGATCAAAAGGCAGGTCGAAATCCTCGGCCAACTTCTTCGCCTCGGCAATATCGCTCCCTACCTCGACCTCGACCCCGTGGTCGAGTATCTCAAGCGCTTTGTCCATGTGTTCGTTCGTTGCCATGCCCTACCCGATCTTCGTTACCAACGTAAGCAGTGGATAATACACCGCCAACAACAATCCGGCGACGATGACGCCCATTACAACGAGAATCAACGGCTCGAACAGTGAGACCAATCGGCCCAGAGCAAACTCGATCTCCTCGTCGAAGAACTCCGAAGTGTGGACCAACATTTCCGGAAGGGCGCCCGTCGCCTCGCCGACCCGCATCATTGCCAGCGCCATCACCGGAGTAATCCCTGTGTCCTCAACGGAATCCGACAAAGAGCGTCCCTCTCGGACCTCCTGTACGCAGCTCGACAATACCTTGGAAATCCACGTGTTGTTGATCGAAGAGGCGGCAGTTTCCAGGGCCGGCACCATCGGGGTTCCCCCACTCAGCAGAACCGAGAGGGAACGGCTGAACTGCGACAAAGAGAACAAATGAGCCAAACGACCGACCAGTGGAATCTTGAGGCGCCACCGGTCAGTGGTCAACCGTCCACTTGGCATTCGTACCCATGCCTTGAAGCCAAATACTGCCGCAAACCCCCCAAAAATCAAAAGAAGGAAATTACCCTGCACGAAGTCGGAAAGCCCCATCACGGACCTCGTCACCAGAGGCAACTCACTGTCGAACGAGACGTAGAACCCGGCGAAGCTGGGGATGACGTAGGCCACCAAAAGAATAATGAGGCAGACCGACAACAAGACCAAGACCGCCGGATAGGTCAGGGCGGCGATGATCTTCTTCCGCATCTCCTCGACAATGCGTTGATACTCGACGAATCGCTGGAGTACCGACTCCAGTTCGCCCGATTGCTCGCCGGCACGAAGGGTGTTGGAGTACAAACGGGGAAAAACATCTCCAAGCGAGGCAAATGCGTCAGACAGAGCAATTCCGGTCGTCACCTGCTGATGGACCTTGTCCAACAGAGCCCTGAAATGAGGTGCAGTCTGTTGGGCCTTGAGTAATTCCAGTGATTGTGCCAGCGGCAGGCCCGCGTGGAGCAGCGTCCTCAACTGTGTATTGAACAGGAGGAAATCAACACTGGGCACCTTTTCCCGACGCCTCAAGAAGGGAATGCCCATTGCCGATCCGGCCCGCGTTACCGAGAAGACATGAAGCCCTTCGGCCTCCAACTCATGGCGCAGGGCCTCTTGGGACCCAGCCATTCGCCGGCTTTCCAACACTCTCCCATCCGGAGTTCCTAAACGACAGACGAACTCAGGCACTCGGCTATCCTTCCGGTAACGCCTTGACGATCAGCACCAGGCCCTGTTCGCTGTCCTCGGTCTCACCCGCACCAATGACCACTTCCTGGTTCTGAGACAACACAACCCGTGTTCTCAAGATTTCTTTTGCACCCTCGGAACCTTCACGCTCCAGGACCAGCGGATGGAGATCTAAACGGAGAGTCTGATTGGGAATCCCGAAAGCCGTCGGCTCCAAACGGTGGTCCAACACCGTGACCGAAATTCTGAAACCTTCACTCAGCTCAACGGAAATCTCATCCCCGGTCACCCCTCCAAGATTTGCGCTGCCCAATTCCCGGTAGAACTTAAACGGAAACATCTTTTTAAGGCGCTGCCCTGCCTGGTGGCCGCCGGCTACCGAGATCGGGACCGTCGAGCCTTCCAAAAGTTCTACGTGGAGTCGAAAGGACGACGGTTTTTGGTCGAGTCGTTCGATGACCTCGGCTATCGCAGTCATGACGCCCGCCTGGTCACGAACGGTCAGACGGCCCTTGGCCGGCTGCACCATCACGCTGCCTTCATCGCTCAACATCGGCTGAATAGCAGCAGAAATCTCGGCCACCTTGGCGTGTTCCACCCTGAAGACCCGGACGACAACATCATTCTGGTCTGCGTGTGCCGCAGGGACAATCGATGCCAAACAGGCCAGGACACAAATCGTGACCACCACACGCCCGCAGGCCCCAATCTCTTCTCGACACCTCATTACAACTCCATCTTTTCGTTGACAACAAAGTAAACCGCCGTCATTTCGCTGTCGGACCCGGCAAATTGATAGACCCGGACCTCGGATTCCGGCATTTGAACTTCAAGCCTCGGGGGTACCACAAAGTCCTCGACCGGCTCTTCGGAGTCGGCCGCCGTAACCACCGCAGCCGGGGTATCGGCGCCCCAGGGCGCAACACGCCACAATAAACCCCCACCCAGGACGATCACACACACTGCGGCAGCCGCCAACCAATGCCTGGACCGTGGCGCCAGCCGACTGCGAAGGCGTTCCTGACGAATCAGCGCATTGACGGCCTCGGCGCACTCGCTCACCGCGCAGTCGTCGGTCTTCACCGGCACGCCGGCGACCAACAGAAGGGACGGCTCGAGAACAGCCGCCTCCGCCCTGCATCGACTGCAAGTCTGCAGGTGCCCCCGAA
Source organism: Thermoanaerobaculales bacterium (assembly GCA_029932545.1). Classification (GTDB taxonomy): domain Bacteria; phylum Acidobacteriota; class Thermoanaerobaculia; order Thermoanaerobaculales; family Sulfomarinibacteraceae; genus DAOWGJ01. Next base: position 5,148 of record JAOZPW010000120.1, read on the forward strand.
AGGCGCGCCGGTCGTCACCCTCGAGGCAATCCTCCAGATAATCGTCGATACTCCTCATAAACCTTTGGCAATCCATCTATTTCCTCCGAGAGGCAGGAAGATACTCGGGAAATTTATTTTCAATTTCCTGCCGAAGCGTCTTCCTGGCCTGAAAAATATGATTACGAACCGTCGTCGTCGTACACCCGAGGATCTCGGCAACTTCAGCGGTCTCCAAATCTTCGATCTCCCTCAATACAAAAGCCGCCTTCTGCTGAGGACTCAAAGCCGGCAATAGCTGAGCGATCACCGAGCTGACATCTCCCTCCTCGGCCGCAAGGGAGGTCGGTTCGCTCTCTCCTACCAGGCGAAGCCGATGCTCCATCCCGGCCTGATGGGTCCTGCCTCGGCTTTTCCGGGACCGAATCAGGTCAATGGCAACATTGGTTCCGATGCGGTAAACCCAGGTCGCGAAACTCCAACGCGGATCGTAACGATCCAATTGCTGCCAGGCCTTGAGAAAGGCCATCTGAACCACATCCCAGCCCTCGGCATCGTCATTGAGAATACGGGCAACCGCCCGGTGCAACCCGCCCGAGTGCCGCTTGACCAGAGACGCGAATGCCTGCTCGTCACCGCCCCGGGCATCCAGGGCGAGGCGCCGGTCATCCCTCGAGGGCGTTCCGCCGTTGTTTGTTATTCCTGTCACGATGGACAGCATCTCCTTCACCACAATTTCATCTCCGGGAAGTCTACGATTATCGCCCTTGTGTCGTTTAGCGAAGGCGAAAGCCCCGGAATATCTATCGCGCAGAAAGAGTTTACCTTCATTGGGCGCCGACCGCCCGAAAAGACGAAAAAGAGGTTGCCATGCGCATCACAATCGAATATTGCGTCGTTTGAAATTACCAACCCAGGGCCGCCGGTCTGGCGGCTGACCTCAAAAGGCGCTTCGGCGTCGATTCGAAGCTGAACAAAGGCTCTCGAGGCGCCTTCGAAGTCCGAGCCGACGAAACGCTGGTCTTTTCCAAAAATAAACTCGGGAGGTTTCCGGAGCTCGGAGAGGTCGAAGCGGCGATTGCCAGGATGAGGTCCTGACTCACCAGGGCGGGACAGCGGCCGCAACAGATGACTGGATGCTATCCCCGGCCTTCGAGAGCGCCTTCGGCCCTCCCGCTCGGCGCATTTTCCTCAAGGGCGACGAGGTTGGAATCGGGAGAGAATCGCCCCTTGAGGAAAACGACCTCGGCGGCCTCCTGCCCTCGGCCGAGACTCGGTTACTGAGGGTGCCGCCGAGGGTTGCCCGGTCAGGCATTCTTCGCAACGTCTCCGTTCTCGGAAGGTCTGCCCGGTGAAGAAGGCCTGACCCCGCACGCCCCGTCGGAGAGGGGCGCTCTTGGAGTTTGGGGTGATCGTCGGCTTCGGCGTCAGCAAACCGCGTCCGCGGCAGGGGCAGTTAACAGCGTCCAGGGGCGACCCGTGTCAACAGTCGACACGCGGGCGGTCGCGGTCTACCGCCCCTACGGGATCTCCTGCAGAGCCCGGTTTCTGCCCTACGATTCTGCTGAGAGCCGATAACTGAGAGCTGACAGCCCCTACAGTCTCCGTCGATAGACGTTACGCTCCAGCATGCGGGAAAACCCGCTCCATGCCTGGTCGGAATCTCCGTCCTGCTCGATCGCCTCGAACATTCCGGACATTCGCGCGTCCAGATTGTCCACCATGTGCACCAGCATTGCTTCCGGGGTCTTGGGCCGTCTCGGTGACCCGTAGGCGTACTCACCATGATGAGAGAGAAGGATGTGCAAAAGCTGGCGCCGCGTCTCGTCCGGAAAGCTCTCCAACTCACCGATTACGCGGTCAACATAAAGGGTCTCCAGCGCCAGGTGGCCGATCAGTCGGCCGTCATCGGTGTACTCAATTGAGTTCTTGGCTTCCAATTCCCAAATCTTGCCCAGATCATGCAACAAGATCCCAGCCAACACCAAGTCCTGGTGCAGGTTGTAATGCCGGGCCAAGGCCAGGCCGGCGCCGGCTGCAGACATCGTATGTTCCAGAAGACCCGACCGGAAGGCATGGTGCATTGTCTTGGCGGCCGGTGCTACCCGAAATCGTGTTTCGACTTCCCTGTCGGAGAAGATCCTGAACAGTAACTGGCGCAGGTCAGCATCCTCCATGGCGCCGATCAACTCCTGCATCTTCCGCCACAAGAGGTCGGCATCAACGGAGGAAGATCGAACGAAAAGACTCGGGTCAATATCCTCACCGTCAACCGGTTCGGCCCGCCGAAAGACCACCTGTGTTCGGCCCTGGTATTGCTGTACATGCCCGCCGATACGCACGACCGCTCCTGGCTCACATATCTTGGCCAGGCCATCAGCCTGCTCCCATGCCAGGGAACTCACCTCACCTGTACTGTCGCCCAGCGTGACGGCAAGGTAGTTTCCGCCACCTCTGCGCTTGCGCAATTCTCGCGTGCGAACGACGTACACCTCATCCAGCTCGGTCCCCGGTTTGAGGTTTTTGACCCAGGTTCGATCAGCCATCGAGTCCCCCACCACCGCCGACAAGACGTTCGCTGTGGACCTCGACCAGATAGTTTTCCTTCAGCCGGTCGATAAATCCGCTCCGTTGTTCGTAGAAAACCCTTTCAGTCTCGCGGCGCCGAATCTCTCCTTCGACCTCCTCAAAAGGTTGGTAGCCCTCCTGGATTCGCTGCACCAGACGGAGAACCTGAATACCTCCTGCCGTAACCGCGGGATCAGAGAAATCACCGTCCCCGAGAGGCTTGAGTAATTCAACAAGTTCCGGTCGAAGATCCTGGATCGGGATTGCACCAAGTTCCTGGAGTTCCACTCCCGCCAATGTTGCCTCCGCCTGGAGGTCCGCACCACCTTCGACCCGCTCCAACATCGCCAACACCCGGCTCGTAACAGCCTCGGTATCGGATCCGTCCGCGGCCACGGGGAAGATCATCTGCTGAAGCTCAACCTTGGCAGGCACAGCATATGTGTCCTTGTCTTGCTCGTAGAATATCTTGAGCTCTTCCTGGGTGATCTCGGTCGAGCGAAATTCGCCCTGAGCCGCCCTTTGGACCATGAACGACTTGCGATATCGCTCACGAAGCGACTCTTCGGTCATTCCGCTTTCTCCCAGCGCCGCCTTGAACAACTCGTCATCCTGGAGGTCGTTTTCCTCGCGCAACCCGGCAACCGCCTCGTCGATGGCGCCCTCGTCGGGAACGATGTTCTTTTCTACTGCCCGTTCCATCAGGATCATCTCATTGACCAGATTTTCCACCAGTTGATCCCGGAAAGCCAGCAACGCTTCACCCTGCGGCGGATTCGTAGTCTGCGCCAGTTCCTGATCGAGCCGTTTCTCGAACTCGGAAATAGTTACGATTCGGTCGTTGACCCGAATCAATATGGCCTCAAGTACTTCCTTCTCCGCTCCATGTACGACGGCCGCAACGAGCAAGCCCAACAACACGGCGCCCAAATACAAAACTCTCTTCAACATCAGTCCTCCGCGAACCGTCCCCGGTATTCAAACCAGAGGTGTTTTTCGAAAACAACAACGCCGGCCTGTTTGACCGCCTTATCGACACACCGACTCAAATGCTCACTACTCCCGGCACTCTCGAGATCCCGCAGAGCCTCTGCCTCGGCGACTGCCTTGGAAACCTTCCCCGAGGCTCGAACCTCGAGGACCTGGAACAGGTGATATCCTGCCGGACCCTCGATAGGTTGGGAAACACGACCGACATCCAGGGAAAATATCTCCGACTCTATGTGCTCGGGCTGCGTCCCACGGACAACCCAACCTATCGCCCCACCACTCTCGGCATTGGGCGCAATGCTAAGTTCCCTGGACAGATCCGTGAATTCTTCGCCCTGATCGAAGCGAGCCCGAGCCTCCTGGGCCTCAACGAGTCCCCGCAGCAACAACTGCCGAATCAAAACCTGCTCCGGGACGATATCCGCCATACGAATGGCCACAGCATCTGCGATCTCGGCCGGCGTGACAGTGGGAGGGGGGCCGCAAACTTCCTCTACGAAACGAAGCAATACAACCGACCGCTCAACTGCATCGGTTGACACCTCCTCAGGCTCACTCTTCAAGGCCATGACCGCGGCTTCTTGCTCCAGGAACTGATCCAAGAGCCTGGAAGCAACTCTGGAATCCACATCGGCCCACTGGTTCCCGGTTACCTTTTCGAGATAGTCCTGAACGCGTTCGACATCCACCTCGACACCGTCAACCCGAGCCACCACCGTCTCATCAACGCCACAGCCTGCAGCGAGAACAACGGCCGCCATCAGGACCACGCCAGCTCGAAGTCGACACATGGCGTGAAGACTATCATGCCAGGAGGGTGTAGGGCATTGACGGCGTGCCCTATACGCCTCAGCTATGTCAGTCAATTGCATGCTCGAAGCGAAGAAGAACCACACATGGCGCGGCGAAGAACTCCGCATCCAGGGCAACTCGAAGGCGGCGTTTTTCAGGAATCTCTTCAATCCGTGCAGCAGGCACGAACAGCAAGACTTTCTGCGGTTCGATCTCGGAGCCGACCGGCTCTCTGACGTAGCCCTCTTCCTCCAGCAGCATGACCTCGGATGGCGGAATGGCAAAGGCCGACTCCGCATCGGCCAGAACACGCCGGTGCCTGAACCATACTCCCTTCGAGTGGTTGCGCTGGCGATATTCCCAAGCCCGGATGGCAGCATGCGCCCTCACCTTCTGCGCGCGTGAGTGCAAAGAATTGCTCACTCCGCCTCGGCCTCCGGCTGCAGGAGATTGAGAACCTCCGACCCAATGACCATGACTCCAGGCACCTCCAGCACGCTCTGAATCGCCTTCAGTGTCGAGAGCAGTCTTGTGCAAAATTCCACGACCTGAGTATAACGATCCGGCTGATGGGGTGCCATCCCACGGGGAAAGCAGCGCAGGACGCCCTACCTCGGAGTGCGGTTCGGATTGGTCAGGAGTACCTTCAAAAAGAACCGGCTTCTCCGGAAGACCAATACGGGCCTCAGTCCGAGGTCAACGACCCCGTCAAAACCTTTCGATCCCCTTCAATATCCCTACCGCGCCGTCAACACAACCGTCATCTCCATCTCCTCGTCACCCCTCTGAATCTTGACCGGCACCTCGTCTCCGGGCTGCCGGGCCTTGAGGATGCCGGAAAGCGAACGCAGACCTTCAACGAGCTTGCCGTCCAATTCGAGCACGATGTCGCCCGCCAGGATCCCGGCTTTATCCGCGGCAGAGTCCGGCGTCACCGCCTGGACCTTGACGCCGGGGCCCTGGTGACCGAAGTCCGGCATGGTTCCAAGACTTGCCCGGCGCTCGCCCTGACCACCGGCCGGAGCACCTCCAGGATGCCCTCCCGCCGCCGCTGCGGGTGCAGCAGCATTGATGGTTACGGTCAAAGGCTCCACCCGGTCGGCCAGGTACGTAATGGTCTCCTTGGCGGCTTCGGTCACTGTCGCCATGCCCTCCAAGTCCAGTTTCTCGATGGTGTCCGATGGGCGGTGGTAGTCGGCCGTCGGTCCCGTGAAGAGCTGAACCGCCGGGATGCCGGCTTCGATGAAAGCACCCTGATCCGAGGCATCCAGCGGCTCGGTGACGATCTTGACCGGCGCGCCGGTGGTGTAGCCGACGCCCATGAAGATGAAGCGCCACTCCCGGGCGGTATCTGAATTGAGCACGAAGAGCGC
>JAOZPW010000121.1 GCA_029932545.1 Thermoanaerobaculales bacterium
AACCTCCGCCAGGAAAGCATCGGGCGGCAGGTAGCCGAGAATACGATCGACCTCATGCCCTCCTGCATCGAGGAAGAGGATGGTTGGAAAGCTTCGGACACCGTACTTCTGGGCAGCGTCAACGCCATTTTTCTCGGCGTCCAGTTGTAGGGCAACCAATTCACCCAGTTCCGTAATCACTGCAGAGTCGGAGAACGTATCCCGGTCCAGGCGTTTACACCACGTGCACCAATCGGTTTTGAAATCGACCATCACCAGGGTTCCGCGCTCTCCGGCTTGGACCAGAGCCGATTCGAGGTCCCCGTCGATCCATGGATCGGATCGGTCGGCACAGCCGAACAAGCCCAAAGCCAATGCTCCCAACCCTGCCACCAAAAACTTCCTTTTCAATCGAACCACAAAAACCTCCGGAACTTATGCCACTCGGGCAACTTCGACCCCTGATACGGCTGACAGTGATTCAGGTTGCCGGCAGAAGCCGATACGTGAGGCATCCCCTGTTTTGAACGGATGCCTGGCCTGTCCTATTCCCTGACGTCGATACGCCGGATGACCATTCCAAAAATGACCAACCTTTTTGTGGCTACTCTTCTTGTGCTTGCGGCTTTTTGCAAGAGGCTAAGCTGACAGCTAATCACTCCATTCTCTGCTACATTCACTCGACGACGGAGGGCAGATGAGCGAAGGAAAAGCATCCTGGAAATTCCCGCGGGCGTTTTGGACCGGCAACGTAGCCGAGCTCTTTGAACGAGCGGCCTACTACGGAACCTTCATTGCGCTCCGCACCTATCTAATTCGGGTCGTCGGTTTGGACGACATTCAGGCGGGCGTTGTTGCCGGCCTCTTCGGCGGCTGGATCTACCTGGTACCCTTTTTCACCGGGGCGGCGGCGGACCGAATGGGTTTCCGGAAGGCGTTGATTTTGGCCTTCGCCCTTCTGACAGTTGGATACGGCACACTCGGCATGGTCACGACCCTGACCCCGGTCCTCATTGGTCTGGGCCTGATCGTTCTCGGTGGCGCCTTCGTCAAGCCGGTGATCACCGGCACGGTCTCCAAGTCGTCGGACTCGTTCAACCGGGCCCGTGCCTTTTCGATCTTCTACATGGTCGTCAACATCGGATCCTTCACTGGCAAGACCATCGTTGCACCCATGCGCATCCAGATGGGCGTCGAGACGGTGCCGTGGTTTTCCGCCGGGTCCAGCCTGCTGGCTCTGATCCTGGTCTTACTGATCTATCGCCCGCCCGAGGACGGCGCCGAGCAACCCCGAAACATGCGGGAAACCCTCCAGGGCATGTGGATGGCGATGAGCAATCTGCGTTTCCTCGGTCTGATCCTGATCACAGCGGGCTTCTGGGCAATTCAGGGCCAACTCTACGCCTCGATGCCCGACTACGTTCTGCGCATGGCGGGTGAGACCTACAAGCCCGAGTGGTATGCCAACGTCAATCCGCTAGTCGTTGTACTCTTCGTCGTCGCCATCACCCAGATGGTACGCAAGTGGAAACCGGAAAACTCGATCCTGGTCGCCATGGTGATGATCCCGTTCTCCGCAGTGGCCATGGCCTCTTCAGCCTTCATCGAGGGGCCGGTCAATGTCTTCGGTCTGGCTGTCCACCCGATCACCTTGATGATGGTCATCGGCATTTCGATCCAGGGGCTCGCCGAGTGTTTCCTCTCTCCAAAATACCTGGAGTACGCCTCAAAACAGGCCCCTCCGGGCAAGGAAGGCGTCTTCCTCGGCTTCGCCCACATCAACACCTTCTTCGCCTGGATCTTCGGATTCATCTTCTCGGGCTTCCTGCTCAAGAAGTACTGTCCAGAACCCACGACACTGCCTGATGCCATCGCCGTGCAGCACACCCAATGGTTGGCCGGTCAGGCCCCGATTCCCGAGGCCTACGCCCACGCCCACTACCTGTGGTTCGCCTACATTGGAGTCGGATTGATTTCGCTTGTCCTCCTGATCGGTTACATCTGGTTCACGAGGCGGTTGGATGCACGCCGGATGGGGTAGTTCTTTCTGAAAAGGGTCGAGGACCCCAGGAGAGTCCAGGGCACGGAGAAACCGATCTCAGAATGCTCAGGAAGACCAGACGCCTCATGTCCCACCCCCATCGGTACTCAGATTTCGTTCTGACTACTTCAACCCCAGTATTTTCATGTGATAGAGGAGCGTCTGCCGGCTCAAACCCAATTCCCGTGCCGTGGCCGCACGATTACCGTCGTTGCGCTCGAGACTGGAGCGGATCAACTCAATCCTGAGATCTCGGTGAGCATCCTCCCAGCGTCTGATCGGTGAGGTTCTGGTGTTGGCAAGACCGGACGGAAGATGGTGCGGTTCGACCAGCCCACCGTCGGCTTCGACCAGGGCAATTTCGACTGCCTGCTTCAGTTCCCGGACGTTGCCCGGCCAATGATGGGCCATCAGCGCGGCATCAGCCTCCCTGCTCCATCTTCCCGGCTGCAATTTCTTTTCGTGGACCGCCCGTTGCGCAAAGAGGTCCCTGAGTACCAGCACGTCTCCACCTCGGTCCCTCAGGGGCGGTACGACGATTTTTGCCGAACCCATCCGGTAGTAGAGATCCTGCCGAAAGGAACCCTCGGCCACCATGGCCTCCAGATCCCGGTGGGAGGCCGCCACAACCCGGACATCAACTTTTCTCGCCCGGCCTGAGCCAACGCGACGCACCTCTCCGGAATCCAGAAATCGAAGCAGCTTGACCTGCAACGAGAGATCCAGATCTCCGATTTCGTCCAAAAACAGCGTGCCGCCATCAGCATCTTCGGCCAGACCAGACCGGTCCCGGTCCGCACCGGTATAGGCGCCCTTGACGGCACCGTAAAGTTCCGCCTCAAACAAGGTCCCGGCAACTGCAGCGACGTTGACGGAAATCAATCTCCCCTTGCGACCGGACAGATGGTGGATGGCCTCCGCTGCCAGTTCCTTGCCGACCCCGGTTTCCCCGGCCAGCAGAACGGTCAAGCCGGAAGGGGCAAATCTTCGCAGTGTCTGGCGAAAGTTATTGATCGCCTCCCCCACTCCAATGATTCCCAGGGAGTCGCCGCTGTCGTAATCGGTGGTCTTGACCATCAACGGCGCAATCTCTTCCACCAGACTCTCAAGAAGCCTCCACCCTCCCGGCGAGGTCGGTTGTCCCCCGAGGGGAATGACGCTGACACCACCCGGGCGGCCGGAACCGAACGGCTCACCGTGACCCCACTGCCACAGGATCTCCCCATCGTCCTCGCCTCGGACTTGCAAACCGGTCAGTCCAAGACTCCCGCAAATGGCTTCCCAGTCATTCTGGCCCAGGCTCTGCAGCGATCCAGCTCCAGCTACCCGAGTCACGGCGTTGGAGAAAACCTCGAAATCAGCGCCTGACCGCCCTCTGATCCTCTTAGCCCAGCCCTCCATGCCACCTGCCGACAAAGCCCCCGCAATGACCTCCCGATCCCGCCCAGACAGCCATACATCGGATGGCAGGACAGCATCGGCCAAGGCGAAGGCAAAGGCCCTGCCCAACTCAGGTGTACCGTCGCCCTGAAGGTCCGTGTTTCCCCCGGTATCTCGAGCCCCGGCCACCAGTGTCGCAGCAACACCTGCACCGAAGGGATCCTCCTGCACCTGGCCGACACTTGGCTTACCCTCTGCCGCGTCAAGGAGTTTCACCCAGGGCAGACTCCCAATACCGCCATCCTCCAGATGCACTCGGGCCGGACGAAATCGACCTTCGAACAGGGCACCAAGCCCGCGGAGCATGTGGCAGCCCTCTCGAACCCTGATCTCAGCCACATCATCCGGCAGACCGTCAATCACTCCCGTCAGCGTGTGCAAATCACCCCGAGTCAGACACAACAACCCCTCGCCAATCGCATGCAGGGCGTCGTTCTCCCTGGCGCAGGCCTTCAGCCGCACTTCGGCTCGATCCAGTCGCAGTCTCTCAATATCGACCATGGCCAGGTTGAAGACTACGTTTCGGGTCTTGTGGCGAAAACCGGCGGCTTCCAACAGGCGATGGGCCCTCAGCAGACACAAGATTTCTTCGTTCTGGTCGGGCGTGACATTGGCGAGATCGATGAAAATACTGGCTAGCCGGCCTGGAGAACGAACCACATCGACCAGGGCCAGGAGAACATCACGCGCTTCGGCCGTATCACCCCTGCCGGTCAAGACCAGGACCTTCTTGTGGGCCGCCAGCCGCTCCAGTCTTTCAAGGCCTCCTGTGATGCCGGCGATCCACTCCGTATCCTCCAGCCTCTCCGGCCGAATGATCGCCTCACGCAGGATCGAATACCAATTGACCAGAAAACCCTCGAGTCCGTCGATTGCACGATCAAGGAGTCCTTCGGCGTCAAAGGCCCCATCCCGTTCGCTTTTCTTCTGCCCACGCAGGGTATGAATGGCCAACTCTGCAACAATCCTGGGGTAAGCCTCGACCAAGACCTCAAGATCGAGGTCCGGAGGGTTCCAATGTTCGTCGTGATCCTCCAGATCGACCCACAGACGCCAGGGATCTCCAGCCAATTTTTCCATCAAGGCGATCGCCGTGCGCGCACCGGACAGATCCAGACCCGCAAGGCAGGCCTCGGCCCTCAAGGCATCAATTTCGTTGCCCAGAGCGCCAGGCTCGATCAGACCGAGCACCTCCCGGACCGCCTCGGATCGTAACTGGTCCAAATGGGACCGAGCCCAGCTGATCAGCGGTTCAATTTCCCCGCCGGCCAGGGCCTGATGCACATACCTCTGAGGGTCATCCTCGTTCAGATTCTCGGCAATCTCGCCATGGAGGGGGTCTTTTCTGAGACGCTGCGCCGTCGGAAGGCGCCACTTCTTACCATCGACCACGACGGCGCCCTCGGTCACTTTCCGGGTCAATGCTGCATCGTCGACACCTGACAGTCGAATCAGCGTCGGCCGGTCAAGGCCTTCCAACCGCAATGACAAGGCCCTGTGGACCGGGTCGATCTTTCGAGCGACGGCACCTGATGAAACCGCAACCGGCTGTTCGAACAGATCACAAGCAGCCTCCGTCAGAGCCCTGCGATCGGCCTCATTCCAGGGATCGAAACGCCCTTCTCGTTCCTCAGCGACCCGCAGCGCCGTATCGAGCGAAACTCCCGTGACTGCGAGCGGCCTCCCGTGAGACTGAGAACACTCCATCGGCGGCAGAGGCGGATCCCAACCCGGCGGAAAAGTCCCAATGACCACTGCCGCCCGGCCTTGGCGCCCTGCCCATGCATCGATTCCAGCCAACACCTCATCCGAGTGTCGACCAACCATGACCAGAACTCTCTCTGAACCGTCGGCTCTGATCGAAGCGCCACTGTGCGCCAGAAGTGCCGATCGGCCGTCTCGCTGCAACGCCGCCCACATGGCGCCACCGTATCTGCGCGCAAGAACCTGGTCAGGGACCTTCCAGAAGATGATCTCACCATCGTCCGGCAGGTTTGGAAGACCCCACTGATAGGCCCAGAGACACCGAGCCACAACCCGATCAACGGGACGTTCCTGAAGAACCGGGGAATGCCGCAGGGCACCCTCGAGGAAGAAGCCCAGGCCGTTTCCAGGACGGAGGCCTTCGGCGTCGAGTCCGCAAACCTCGGCAACTGCCTCAAGGACCGCGTTCCGTGTCATTTCCAGGGCCGCGTCGCCTCCCCCCAGTCGAGCGTGAACAACCGACAGGGGCGATGGAAAGGTCCCAAAAATCGCCTGGGGTCCACCGGAGGATCGCTTTGCCCGTGCAGTCCGCAATCCCGCTCGACCGGGCCACAGGTCGAACTCCGCGGCCAGGGCAGCCCCAGCCATCAACTGGACCGCGACCCTCCGCCGATCTCCAAGAGCCAAAGACCGAATGGAAACCGTACCCTCCACATCGCATTCGATACCGCTTGGCCCACTGACGGCAACCGGAAAGACCGGGTTATCCAGCAGCAGACCTCGAGGGACCGGAATTCGGGTCATCAGTCCGAACGACCCAAGCCCAACAGAAGATCGCTCCACCGTCCCCAGAAATTCGGGAACGACTTGGCAACGCACGAGGGCGCGTCCAACTCCAACGGCCCGGCTTCAAGGGCCGTCACCGCCATGGCCATCGCGATCCGGTGGTCGTCTGCGGCCCGTACGGAACGAAGAGAGTTTTCCTCTCGATCGATCACCTTTTCCACCTCAAAGGTCTCGTCGCTGATCGCCAGTCTCGCGCCAAGGGACCGCAAATTGCACGCCATGACCTCGAGACGACTGCTCTCCTTGTGCAACAGATTTCCGAGCCCGCTCAGTCGAGAACCAGGGACTCGGCAAGCGGCGACCGCCGCCAGTGCCGGAAAAGCATCCGGCCTGGCCCCGAGGTCGGCGAAAATCGGCTTCGTTACCGGCCCTTTGGCCACGAGACGGTCGCCGAACCACTCGAAAACCATCCCGGCATCGGCCAGAATGTCACAGATGACCCGGTCTCCCTGAGCGCTGTGCCTATCGAGGCCGGGCACAACGACCCACCCACCGGCAACCGCCGCTGCAGCGATCGGAAAGGCTGCGGCAGACCAGTCTCCCTCGACATTCCACCTGACCCGTTTCAGACCACCGCCTGCGACCCGCCACTCCCTGTTGTCCGAGGAACGCTCCACCTTCGCCCCAAAATCGCTCAGGACCCGGTAAGTCAGGTCGAGATAGGGTTCGGAGGGCAGCGGACCGACAACTCGGAGGACCAACCCGTCGTTGAGCAACGGCGCCGCCATCAAGAGTGCCGTGACGAACTGGGAGGACACTCCCGGCCGGATTTCAACCTCGCCTCCGGGGAGCACTCGGCCCTCGACCGACACCGGAAGCCTCCAGTTCCCCGAGGCTTCAATCCGGGAGCCGAGGACACGAAGGGCCTTGATCAGAGGTTCCATCGGCCTCTCACGAAGCCTCGTGCTGCCGTCAACGATGAAGTGACCCGGAACCGAGGCCAGGAGAGCCAGAAGCAATCTGGCGCCCGTCCCTGAATTGCCGAGATTGACAGTAACCAGACTGTCCACCGACGTCATCGGACCGATGGTGATTACCTTTCCGCTCCACTTCACCGACCACCCCGCCATTTTCAGGCCCGCCGCCAAAAGTCGCGTATCCTCGCAGTCAAGGGGATCGACAATCACGCCCTCATTCGCTGCTGCTGCAGCAATCAGGGCACGATTGGTCAGACTCTTGGACGGAGGAACCGGCATCCGACCTGCCAGAACTCCGGTCGGCCCCGGCAACTGGGCACGTCCGTCAACCATAGGTCACCTCCCCTTCTGTCAATTCCACCGGCTGCAGATTCTCATCAACACCGTGCCACTGACCGGTTTCTTCGACAATCAATGCGTGACGGGTTTCGAGCCACGCGGGGACGACCATCGCCATTTTCTCTCCATCGGCAAAGGTCCACAGCGTATGGAAGTGGCCGAAGAGCTGCACATCCACACCCCGCCGAAAAGCCCTCAAAGCCTCTTCCCGGAGAGCTTTGACGGGCTTTTGATATCGGAATTTTCGATTGGTTCGAGCCAGGCGAGCCTCCATCGTTCGGACTATCACTATTGCGAGACGCCGGGGCAGCCACCGAGCCCACAACCGGGCCGGTAGACACTTTGAGAGACCCGACCAAAAGAGATATTGCCAGTCCCTCTGGTTGACCTTGTCTCCGTGGACCATTCGGAAAGTGACATCACCGGCAGAAAATTCGAGCGAAAGGGCACTCTGGTCAATCCGGCAGGCCAGATCCTCCTCGTCGAGGAAGAAATCTCGATTACCCTCAATGAGCCGGACGGTCCCTCCCCGAGACCTGAAACCGTCCCATGCCTCAAGCACCTTTTCGATGCCTGGAGTCCAGAATTTCGCCATCCCAATCAGGTACTGAAATGTATCCCCGAGATAGAGGACCTCACCGACGCCTTTACGTTCAGCACGCTCAAGAAACGCGATCATCGCCTCGGCATCCCCCTCGCGTGTTCCAACATGGGGATCGGCGATGATCAAACGCTTCACGATCATCCTATTTGAGTTCGAAATCGTCCGGGACGTCAATCTCCATCAACAACAGCCCCTGGGCGTGAGTCTTCCCCTGGGCATCGGTGATCACCGATTCGGTGCCGCCTCCCCCTAGGCTGTCGTGCAGAATAAAGTTCAAGGCCCGGAGATTGGGCACCTCATATCGGTCCACCGAACCCTTACAGATCGCCGAAAAGTGTGCCTTGACCACTTCTGGGGTCATAAGCTCTCGAAGAAGCGCATAGCCCTCGTCGGTGTATGCAATCAAACCGACGTTGGAACCGTCACCCTTGTCTCCCGACCGAGCGTGAGCCAATCTCGAAAGGCTAACCCTCATGATCCTACCTCCACGACGGAGACTTCGGACCTCACCAGTTTCCGGTCGATCAGCGCCGGCCAATAGGCAACGATCTCCTGGGCCTTCGGCCGTCCGCCGGCAAAGCCGGTCACTCCCGGGGGACCCGAAGTCACCAGGGGCGCTATCTCCTTGCCGAAGCGGTCGACCTTCGCACGATCGACATCCTTGACGCCAAGTCTCAGCACCACTTCCGGTGCGTTTTCTGCAGGTGGAACGATACCCTCATGGACGACGCCCACTCCCAGACATTCCTCGTGGGTATCGTCAAAATGGCAGCCACTCATTGCCAATCGGTCCCAGACCACTTGAGCGCAAAGCCGTGCCTTGGCCAATGCATCGGGTCCGGAAACGACCAGCTGCCCCGTGGCCTTGTAGCCCGCGAGGTACGAGATGGAAACCTTGAGAGTCTCGGTCGGCATCGATCCTTTGACGCTCGAAACCCTGACCCGGTCGACACCGTCCTGGGCAATTTTAATCGACGTGAAATCGACGATGCAGTCGGGTGTGATGTAGTGGTCCGGTCTTCCCATCTCATACAGGAGCTGTTCGGCCACGGTCTCGACCGTCACCATGCCGCCGGTACCCTCATGCTTGGTAATGACGAGGCCGCCCTCATCGCTGACCTCGGCGATGGGATAGCCGATACCCGCCATGTCCGGGACCTCCCACCATCGTGTGAAATTGCCGCCGGTACTTTGGGCGCCGCACTCCAGAATGTGTCCTGCGACAGTTCCCAGAGCGATACCGTCCCACCCATCCAACTTGAATTCGTGGAGCACCGGCGCCAAAACCAGGCCTGGGTCGGTACACCGTCCGGTGATGACAATGTCCGCACCCTCGTCGAGGGCACGAACCATTCCATCGGTCGGCATGTAGACGTTGGCCGCCAGAATCTTACGATCCGCATCGAAGAGACCTTCGCCAGTCTCCATATGGGCCAGGCGAACACCGGAGTCTCGGAACTGATCCAGCCGGTCCAGGATGTCGTCCCCCGAAACCGTCGCCACTCGCAAACCACTGACATTCTGTCGTTTTGCCGACTCCATAATGGCCGCCCGACACGCCTCGGTATTGACGCCGCCCGCATTTGCAATTATCCGGACGCCTCGTTTCTTGAGGTCGGGAAGAACCTCGTCGACAAACTGCACAAAATCCGTCGCGTAGCCCCTCTCGGGATTTCGCAGTTTCTGCTTTTGCATGATGGACATCGTCACCTCGGCGAGGTAGTCCATCGTCACGTAGTCGATCGGCCCCCCGCGGAAGAGTCTGAGGGGCGCATCGATACTGTCACCCCAGAAACCCTGGCCGTTCCCAATTCGAACCGATCGACCCATACCTAGTGACCTTCGACCACTTCTTCGGCCGCGTCGGCCACTGCCTCGGCACCTTCTTCCAGCGCCTCACCAGTTTCGTCCACGGCGCCTTCGATAGCCTCACCGGCTTCGTCCACCGCACCCTCGACGGCTTCGCCGACGTCCTCGGCCATCTCTTCGGTACCTTCGACGACGGCCTCACCAGCATCTTCGACGGCCTCACCGGTGACTACCACGGCCTCGTCAACGGCCTTGCCGGCATCTTCGGCCTGTCCGCACCCAAGTGCAAACACCACCAACCCCAGAACAACAACGATCAAAACCAGATTTCTCATAACAGCACCCCTTTCAAAAATTAGGACTCGGGCATTATCGCAAATTCCGGCACATATTGCTGAGCGGTCTTCTCGGGTTCTACTCGAGCACCTGTCGCCGATCCTCGACCCATGCGGCCAGAAGAATCAAACCGTTCCACACGTTCCACCAGATGATCGTGTTCCAATTCGGTCGAAAGATGACCACCAGATAGTTGACGATCCCGACCATCATCATGAAGGTCACCAGATTGCGTCCCTTGATGTTTGGCAAGGGGACTCTCGAGAGCATCAACCCCCCCACCAATAGAACGAGAAAAGCGACCTGGGGCGGCCTGACCTGATCCCGGACCAGAACAGCGACCATTAGATAGGATGCGGCAACCGGAACCGGTGCTCCGACGGTCCGTCGCTCTTTTTCGTGGGCATCCGAGGTCACATTGAACCGGGTCAGCCGCAGAATTGCACATAGCAGGTAGACCAGGCACACCGTCAGGCCGAAAGGCTCAGAGTCCTTCAGGATTGCCTGATATACAAGAAAAGCCGGCGCTGCACCAAAACTCAAGGCATCGGAAAAAGAGTCCATCTCCTGCCCGAATTCCGATGTCGCATCCAACCACCTGGCGATGTTGCCATCCAGAGTGTCCAGGACAATCGCCACGACCAGAAGATAAACAGCCAATTCGTACCGGCCGTCGGCCGCCACAATCATCGAAATGAAACCACAGGAGATGTTGGCCGCCGTAACCCCGTTGGGGGCCAGGTAGCGATAGCGCTTTGGAGAAGACTCTTCGACCATCATCATCGGGAGGATAGCACTGAAAAGGGAGCC
>JAOZPW010000122.1 GCA_029932545.1 Thermoanaerobaculales bacterium
TCCGGTCGTTTGCGGCCACATCAGGAGTACCGGCCCACCAACGATTTCTCAGGAAGGTGGGCTTCCGAGAAGATCCGGGTCAGCCAGGCCGCTTTACACTGCCGGTCTAGATGCCGGGCCTGGGGAAACGCCAGCCAGATTTTCACGGCGAACAGGGTCAGCGACAGGACGGCCGCCGGAAACTGTCGGAGAGGGGTGCTTGCTGAGAACTGAAGGCTGACCGCTGACAGCTCTAGAACAT
The DNA here is from genome assembly GCA_029932545.1 of Thermoanaerobaculales bacterium. Classification (GTDB taxonomy): domain Bacteria; phylum Acidobacteriota; class Thermoanaerobaculia; order Thermoanaerobaculales; family Sulfomarinibacteraceae; genus DAOWGJ01. Next base: position 242 of record JAOZPW010000122.1, read on the forward strand.
CCCCAGTTCCAGCTTGGCCGCTTCGGACATCATCTCGGGATCCCACGGGGGATCCCAGGTGATCTCGACCGCAGCGGACCGAACGCCTTCGAGTTGTTTGACCTTGATCTCGACTTCCGGGGGGAGACTCTCGGCCACGGGGCACATCGGCGAAGTCAGGGTCATCAGGATGGAGACATCCGCGTCGTCGCTGATACTGACCTCGTAGATCAAGCCCATATCGTAAATATTGACCGGAATCTCCGGGTCGTAGACCGTCTTGAGCGCATCAGTGACGCGGCTTTCGATTTCAGAACTCATTGAATCTCCGTTAAGTCTGTCCGAGCTGAGAGCTGAGAGCTGAGAGCTGACAGCTGAGAGCTCCTCTCATTCCGTCGTGATATCTTTCTTCTTCTCTTCCATAGCTGCGTTGAGGGTATGCCAGGCAAGGGTGGCGCATTTGACCCTGACGGGGTATTCGCGAACGCCTTCGAAGACTTGGAGTTTGCCCAGGACGACACCCTGCTCTTCAGCGACGCCGGTCAGCATTTGGTGGAACTCATCAAACAGGCCCTGGGCCTCTTCGACCGACTTTCCCTGAACCGACTCGGTCATCAGCGATGTCGAGGCCGTGCAGATCGCGCACCCCTGGCCTTGGAATGAGATCTCCTCGATGATTCCGTTTTCGATCCGCAAGTAGACCTTGACGATGTCGCCGCACAGAGGGTTGTGCCCGTCGGCGGTGCAACTGGCCCCGTCCATGATGTAGCAGTTTCGAGGGTTCCGATTGTGGTCGAGAATGACTTCCTGGTAGAGATCTTTGAGATCGGACATCAGCCGAATACCTCCCGGACGCTGTGCAGCCCTTTGATCAGGGCGTCGATTTCGTCAACCCGATTGTACAGGCCGAAAGAGGCTCTGACCGTGGCCGACAGGTGATAGTGCAGCATGATGGGTTGGGCGCAGTGGTGGCCTGCGCGGACGGCGACGCCTTCCTGGTCGAGGATAGTCCCGATGTCATGGGGATGGATGCCTTCCATGACGAAACTCAGAGCGCCGGCGCGGTGTTGGGGGGCGCCGATAAGCCGTACGCCGGGAACCTCAAGAATCGCCTCTTTCGCATGGGCGAGCAGGGAGTGCTCATGCGCCTGGACGGCGTCGATACCGATCATTTCAATGTACTGAAGCGCTTTGGCCAGGCCGATGGCGCCTTCGATGTTGGGTGTACCGGCCTCGAAGCGGTGAGGCGGTTCGTTAAAGGTTGTCCGGTCGAAGGTCACAGAGAGGATCATATCCCCGCCGCTCTGGTAGGGCGTCATCTCCAGAAGGTGTTGCCTCTTGCCGTAGAGGGCGCCGATTCCGGTCGGACCGTAGGCTTTGTGAGAGGAAAAGGCGTAGAAATCACAGTCCAGGGCCGAAACGTCTACCTTCATGTGGGGAACGGCCTGAGCGCCGTCGATCAGGACCGGAACGCCCTTGTCGTGCGCGAGGCGAATGATCTCCTCGACAGGGTTGACTGTGCCCAGTGCATTGGAGACGTGGACCACGCTGACGATGCGGGTCCGTTCGCTGATCATCTCTTCGAGCTGTTCCAGGATCAGTTCGCCGTCATCGTTCATGGGAACGACCCGGAGGGTGGCGTCCTTTTCGTCACAAAGAAGCTGCCAGGGAACGATGTTGGAATGGTGTTCCATCTCGGTGATCAGCACTTCATCCCCTGGGTTGAGCCTGGGCCTGACGAACGAGTGGGCTACGAGATTGACCGCTTCGGTGGTTGAGCGGGTGAAGACGATCTCTCGGCTGTCCCGGGCGCCGAGAAAGGTCTTGATTGCGGTCCGGGAGCTCTCGAATGCAACGGTAGCTCGTTGTGAGAGCGCATGAACGCCCCGGTGCACGTTGGAGCAGTCGTGCTCATAAAAGGAACGAACGGCATCGATGACAGCCCGGGGTTTCTGGGTGGTCGCTGCGTTGTCCAGGTAGACCAACGGGCGCCCGTGGACTTCTTGATGCAGCGCCGGGAAATCAGTGCGGATCTTTTCGATATCCAGTCCCGTTGCGGCTCCGGCGGAAATGTTCATCTCGTAATCTCCGGACCCAATTGAGCCATCAGCTGGTCCTCCAGTCGGGACTTGACCGCCTCGACCGGAATGCCCTCGAGAACCTCGGCGGCAAAGGCCAGGGTCAAGAGGCCCTCTGCGGTCAACCGGTCGATGCCTCGGGCTCTGAGATAGAACAGGGCTTCCTCATCCAGCTGTCCGACAGTCGAGCCATGGGTGCATCGAACGTCGTCCGCGTAGATCTCCAACTGGGGGTTGTTGTGGGCGACGGCGTCTGAAGATCTCAGGAGGGAGCGACTGGACTGACGGGCATCGGTCTTTTGCGCATCTTCGGCGACGATGATACATCCCGTGAACACCGCCTTCGATCGATCGTCGAGCACGCTACGGTAGCGTTGGGTACTGGTGCAATTGGGAACCCGGTGCTCGACGACGACGTGGGTTATACCCTGGCCCTTTCCCCCAACCAGCGTCAGGCCGTCGAGGGTGGCGTCGGCGCCTTTGCCGTTGAGACCGACTCGGATATCGGTTCGGGCAAGAGAGCCCCCGAGGCCGGCCGAACTGAGGCGGTAGGCTGCGTTCCGTTCGACTGTGGCCGACACCGATCCGATGCATGAGCCCTCTGCACTGAGTTCGATCAGCCGGGTGTGTTGCAGCGTGGCCGAGGGGCCGACGGCGATCTCGGTGACGGGGCAGATCAGGCTCCTGCCGTCGCCGACGAATGTCTCCACGACGGTTGCCTTTGCGTTCTCTTCGGCGACAATCAGAGTCCTGGGGTAGGTGACGACATCGTCACCGGTCGTGGCGTAGATGATGTTGATGGGCCGGTCGAGGATTGCGCCTGGGGCCAGGTGAATCAATGCCCCTTCAAGACTCTGGGCGGTGTTCAAGGCAACAAAGGGCTGATCGTCAAAAGAGGCCAATCGGCCGAGGTGTTCTTCGATCAACTGTGTTTGGCTCTGGGCGGCCGAACTCAGGGCCGTAATCGTGATGCCTGCCGGCAGATCGTTCTCGGCGGCGCCTCCGACCAGCCGGTCGTTGACGAAGGTGATCGTGACGGCGTCGGGCAGGGTCCAGTGTTCGGTGGCGGTGGTTGCTTCAGGTGCCCTGGAGAACGGGTGGCCGGTGACCGGTGTCAGTGCTGTCAGGCGCCAGTCCTCGTCCCGTCGTGACGGGAAGCCCAATTCATTGAATCGTTCGCGTGCCTCTGACCCAAGGCTCGCGAGAATCGGCGAGGCGTGGATCGATCCGGCAAGGTCCGGTTGAAAGAGATGCGTTGATCGCATCGTCGTCACCGCGCCGTCTCGACTGCGGCCTTGGAGTCCAGCCAGTCATAGCCTCGTGCTTCGAGTTCCAGCGCCAATTCTCGGCCACCGCTTTCCACGATGCGGCCGTCCTTCAAGACGTGTACGAAATCGGGAATGATGTGGTCCAGCAGGCGCTGGTAGTGGGTGATGACGATGAAGGACCTTTCGGAATCCCGAAGGGAGTTGACGCCTTCGGAGACGATCCTGAGGGCGTCGATGTCCAGGCCGGAATCGGTCTCGTCCAGAATGGCCAACTTTGGTTCCAGCACCGCCATGTGGAAGATCTCATTGCGTTTCTTCTCGCCGCCGGAGAATCCCTCGTTGACGGCCCGTTTGAGCAGTGAAGGGTCCAATTTGACGACATCGGCCTTTTCCTTGACCAATTGAAGGAAGTCCATGGCGTCGAGCGGGGCCTGTCCACGGTGTTCGCGGACAGCATTCAGGGCCGTCCGGAGGAAATATGTGTTGCCGACACCGGGAATTTCCACCGGGTACTGAAAGGCCAGGAAAAGGCCTTCTCGGGCTCGGGTTTCCGCGTCAAGTTCCAGCAGATTCTCGCCCTGGAAAAGGACCTCGCCCGACGTGACTTCGTATTCTTCCCTGCCGGCCAGAACAGACGCCAGGGTACTTTTTCCGGAGCCGTTCGGCCCCATGATCGCGTGGACCTCGCCGGCATTGATCTTCAGGTCGATGCCCTTGAGGATCTCATTGCCGCCGATGGCAACGTGAAGGTTATTGAGTTCAAGCATTGTCAAGACTCCAATGAACCGTCAGCACTGTGCCGACGTTCGTTTGATGTAGTGGCAGGGAGCAGGGGAAAGCGCCCTGCACCTTGCATCCTGCTGGTCTGGCCGACAGCTGATCGCTGATAGCTGATAGCTGAGAGCTTCTCTTCACCCTACGCTGCCTTCGAGGCTGACGCCGAGCAGCTTCTGTGCTTCAACTGCGAACTCCATTGGCAGTTCCTTGAAGACCTCTTTGCAGAAGCCGTTGACGATCATGGTGACGGCATCCTCTGTCGAAAGACCACGTTGGTTACAATAGAAGATCTGGTCTTCACCGATCTTCGAGGTTGTCGCCTCATGTTCCACCTGGGCGGTGGGATTTCGAACTTCGATATAGGGAAAGGTGTGAGCGCCGCACTGAGATCCGATCAGCATCGAATCGCACTGGGAGAAGTTCCGGGCGTTGTCGGCGCTCTTCGTGACCTTGACAAGGCCACGGTAGCTGTTCTGCCCCTTGCCTGCAGAAATGCCCTTTGAGATTATCGTCGAAGATGTATCCTTGCCGAGATGGACCATTTTGGTACCGGTATCCGCCTGCTGCCGCCCGGCGGTCAGGGCTACCGAGTAGAACTCACCGATTGATTTGTCGCCCTTGAGGATCACCGAGGGGTACTTCCAGGTGATGGCTGATCCCGTTTCCACCTGGGTCCAGGAGATCTTCGATTTTTCTCCGCAGACTCCGCGTTTGGTGACGAAGTTGAAGATGCCGCCTTTTCCGGTCTCCTTGTCCCCCGGGTACCAGTTCTGGACTGTCGAGTACTTGATGTTTGCCCGGTCCAGGGCGACCAACTCGACCACCGCAGCGTGAAGCTGGTTCTCATCCCGTTGAGGCGCCGTGCAGCCCTCGAGGTAGCTGACCTGAGCATCTTCGTCGGCAACGATCAGGGTGCGTTCGAATTGACCTGTGTTGGAGGCGTTGATGCGGAAATAGGTCGAGAGTTCCATCGGGCAGCGTACGCCTTTGGGGATGTAGACGAACGACCCGTCAGAGAAGACCGCGGAGTTCAGGGCGGCGAAGAAATTGTCGGTATGGGGCACCACTGAACCGAGATGCTTTTTTATGAGCTCAGGATGGTCCTGAACCGCCTCGGAAAAGGAGCAGAAGATGATGCCCTTCTCGGCCAATTTGTCCTTGTAGGTCGTAGCCACGGAAACCGAGTCGAAAACCGCGTCGACGGCGACCCCGGCAAGTGCCTTTTGTTCATCGAGGGGGATGCCCAGTTTCTTGTAGGTTGTCAGAATTTCCGGATCCACCTCGTCGAGGCTGTCCAGGAGCTTCTTGGGAGCGGCAAAATAGGAGATTGCCTGGTAGTCGATCGGTTCGTAGTGAACCTTCGGCCAGGACGGCTCTTCCATAGTCTGCCAATGGCGAAAGGCCTTCAAACGCCATTGGGTCAACCAATCGGGTTCATTTTTCTTCGCAGAAATCGCCCGAACGACATCTTCGTTCAGTCCGGGCGGAAAGGTCTCTTGCTCGACATCCGTCACGAACCCGTGCTCATACTCACGGTTCGCAAATTCTTCGAGCGTTGTCGTCGAGTCCGTCATGTGCACCTCGTTGCCCGACAGTGGCCGGGCGCCTAGTAGAACGAGGGAGGAGGTTGGATCATTCCCAGGCTCTTGAATGCTGATTTCAGCATTCAAGAGGGAGAGGGGGAGCTGGGGAGAGGGGGAGAGTGCCACCTGTCTCCCCGGTGGTCCAATCTGCATCCTGCTTTCTCAACGCCTTCGCTGGTCAGTGTTGCTACGTTGGCGTTCAGAGGAGGGGGATTGAAGAACCGGAAGACCGAGGCGCATGAAACGCGGGAGCGGCGACAACTGAGCTCGTAACCCATCTGCGCGTTCTCCCCCTCCCCCCACCTCCCCCTCTCCCCCTCTGTTCCCTACGACCAGCGACTTCGCCTCGCTATTCGAAGACCCTGGCCGATCAGTGATTAGTCAATTCTGGAGATCAGGTGGCCGAAGGGAAGCTTGAAATCAAGGATGTACAGCGTCGTCGAGTCTTGGGGATCAACCCAGAGGGAGAATTGGCCCTTCTTCGAGAACATCTTGCCGTCGGCGGGTTGGGGCTTTATTTCCAGAAGGAGTCGGCGTCCCCGAGAGGTGCGCTTGGTCTTTGGTTCGTGCACAGTTGCGATAGTCTGAACCGGGCCTCTGGTGGTCAGAAGGGTCAAGGTGATCTCGCCCCCGCCAACCTTGGCAAGAGCCTGGAGTCGAAATATGAAGGCAAGGGGGTCCAGAACGGGTTCGGCGCTGCTGAACTCCAGGGTCTTCTCGACGCCGTCCTCAACGGATCGGACTGTGCCCTCATCCCAATTGATCTCGTGGCGCTCGGTGGAAGTTTCGCCCTTCTCGGTTGTTACGCTTTCGTAGACCAGGGACGACTGTGTCCGAGCATCAACCCATGAGTCGATTCGGATGTTGATCTTATAGATGCGGTTGAAGAATTTGGAGTTTCTGCCTGTCATGACGATGTGATAGGCCGGGCGACCCTCGAAATCCACGATCGAGCTGGAGAGAATAAGGTGACCACAGGTGATGCCGAGGCATTTTACGGTGTAATGCTCCGCGTCGTGGACAGGAAACGCCGCTGTCTCAATTTCGGCCCTTGCGCTTTCGGCTGGTTGGATCTGCAGACTGTCGGCGGTTGCTATCCCTGAGCACAAAGCCAAGAGTAAGAGGAGCATTACAGTTCGAATAACCGTCATTCTTAGAGTATAGCCGGGCTAGGAGCGCGTACCGGATTGGCCCCTTGAAGGTGGAATTCTGTTTCAGGGTTGCCGAAATGGGCCAATCCGGCCCCGCTCCTAGCCTATCGCGCTTCGCGCGGGGTGGATTTTGAAATTCATATTCGGAAAAGGTGAGGAGCAGGCTTTTTTGGGAATGGCTCCGAGGTTTGAGTTGATAAAGGGCTAACCCCTGATCCCCGCCCATCGCATTCAGAGAGTGTGCCAAAAATTGACACGCTGCTTCCTGGAGTATATACTCTGTAAGACGGTGATAGTGTTGATCGACGTGACGAGTTGGGGCTGAGTGTTGCCTCATTGTGACCTTTTTTGTGATGATTGCAAAGAAATGTAGAGAGAACCGAGGGCTCGGGTGCTCGGTCAAGCCGGACGAAGGGCGGATGGCATTGTGAAATTGGCAATTGAAGGTACAGGCGGTTCCGAGATCATCTACGAGGTTGTAAAGTCGATGGTTTCGATAGGCGCCTCGAGTGACAACGATATCGTGATCCGGTCGCCTGGGGTTGCGCCAAAGCACTTGGTGATTCAACGCAACGGTGAGGTTTTTACCTTCATCGGACAGAAACGCCAGGTAGCGGTTCTCAATGGCGAGAGGCGGTCGCGAGGTGTCTTCAAGGTAGGGGACCGTTTTCGATTGGGTACGGCCAACTTGGTTTTCAAGGGCAGCGGCGATGAGGAGACAGAGGTCGTGTTTGCGGATGATCAGGCAGCCGGTCCTGCGGTGGATACAGCGGATGCTGCGAAACCGGCCGGCAAGAAGCGGGCCGAGGTTGTCCTCTACAGCGAACCTCACCGAATTGCCGAGGCGAGGACCCGGATGCTCGAGGTGTTTCAGGGACGGGTCAGGTCGGATCTTGTTCCGGGTCTGCGAGGGCTCCTGGAGAAGGTATTTTCCGGGCGTGAAGCCATGGTCGCACGACTGGACGAGGAAGGCCGGCTGGTTCCGGTGGTGTCCCAGTGGTCCGGTGATCTCCCGCGTCTGCCTGACAGGACTTTTCGAGAACTCTCCGAGGGCAGCCGCTACGCGGTGCTTCGGATCGGAGGCAGGCATTTTCTCATCTATCCTGTGCCCCAAGGACCGATTGGCTCTCGAGCTTTCCTGGTCGTCGAGACGACTGAGGACTTTGAAGATGACGATGAGCTGATTCTGGCTGAGCTGGTACGCCTGATGGCGATTCACTGGGACCGTGTGGAGGCATCCGAACTGCTGTACGGCTCGTGGGAGAAAGAGGCAAGGGAGACTTTGGAGAGGATGTTGCCCGGAACGTCGCAGGCCGTTCGTCTGCTGCGGGACGGGGTCATCTATTCCGCTCGGACGCAGCACCCGATTCTGATGTGCGGGAAGCCGGGAGTCGGCCGAATGACGTTGGCGTCCCTTGCTGCCTCCCTCAATCCTGCCGGTGCGCTGGCTGTCAGAGTTATTCAATGCAGGGAGGAGGGTGACGAGGTTTTCAGAACTGAGTTCTTCGGCCCCGGTCCTGACCTTCTAAATCCGGCCGATGTTTTTGAGGGTTGCATGCTGGTGCTCAGAGATCTCCACCTGCTGTCTGTGGTTGTCCAGCGAGAGGTTGCAGCGACGATAGCTGCCGATCTGGAAACCGGGTGGGGCCCCAGGGTTCGGTGGGTTGGGACGACGGAAGAAGATCCGATGATCTTGCTCAATGAAGAACGATTCGATCCGGCCCTGTACAGCCTCTTCCGGCACCATATCGTCCGCATTCCGGCACTGCAAAGTCGGCGGGAAGACATTCCGCTTCTGGTTATTCGCCTTCTTGACACCGTTGCAGCGGAGCAGGGCAAGGACATTCGAGGAATTGAACTTGATTCATTGAATTCGCTCCTGACGCACCAGTTCGACGGCCAGATGGTGGAATTGATTGGGGAGCTGAGGCGCCTGATCTCGGCGACCCCGAATGGTGACATGATTCGGGGGATCGTTCCAGTCCTGCCCACGGTTTCCGGCTCTGGTGACAGCGGCTCTGGAGGACAGTCGGCGGCAGCTCTACTTGGGATGGATGATCTCAAGATTGTAATTCCTTCAATCGAACGCCTTGTGATCGACCGGGTTCTTGCACGGACCAAGGGCAACCAGAGTAAGGCCGCTCGCATCCTCAATCTTTCTCGGGGCGCCTTGATTTCGAAGATGAAGGACTACGAGATCACGGATTATCGATATCTCCGAAGAGGTTGAGATGTCGTGGTAGTCAATCCGCTTCGAGCAGGGTTGCGAAACTAGAAACTAGAAACTGGAAACTTGACTCGAGTTCCTCTTCGTCGAGGAGAGTCCCTGACATTCCTCAGGCGTGTGACGTTGAAAAGGTAAAAGTGGGTCGGTTCGTGTTCAACTCGTGGGATAATCCACCATTTCCGCTCAGTATTCTGTTCACCGTTGGCTTTCGAAGTCTTTCCAGTTTCGAGTTTCCAGTTTCTGGTTTTTCCGGAGAACCTCGGCTCGCCGGCGCCCTATTAAAGCCCGCTTGTTACTCGGCTTTGGGACGGCTTGTGGCGCCGGCGTTTCCGTGTTCAACATGCCCAGAATACCTTCCCAGAAAAATCCCAGCCAGAAGACGAATGGGAAACTGAACCTGCCCGGTAAATCGGTGAAATACCGCCAGAAGCCGTAGAAATTCTGTGAAAAGGCAGAGTAGGTTTGCTGACTCCATTCGCCGAGACTCAGAGCATAAATGCATTTGACATGCAGAAACAGGTTGAGCGTTTGCGTCAGGTAGAGGAGGAACCACGCCATGACCAGCCGTTCGAAACTCTTCCTGGAGAATCGCTTGGGAAGAGCCAGAAACAAAGCCAAGAGCACGATCGTGTTGAAGTGGGTCTCGGTCAGGGGGATTGTCGGAATACTCGAGTCCGAGCGGAAGTCGCTGCGAAAGACCTGGGCCCGGTGATCGACGGCATCCAGGCGAGTGACCCGGGGGTACTCGAAGGACCTGATGAGAATCTCCGCCAATCCGGTCACCGCTGTATCGAGAATCGGACGCAACGCAAGCCATACCAGCATGGCGATGACCAGAGTTAGCGGCAGCCGCTTGAGAAAGGCGCCTGCAACTGGGGACCGGGCCATGATCTAATCCTTCTTAATAATGAGTGGTGACGCGAAACGATCGGCCCAGAGCATCCATAGGCCGACCCCGAATAGAATGATGACCGACTGCCAGATAAATATGTGGGAGGAGTTGAAGAAGTCGGGAAGGTAGATGCCGATATAGAAGAGGGAGATGATTCGGACCAGGTTGATCGTCTGGATTGCCAAGAGTCCGCCAAGGACACCAAGGACTCTTGCCGGCCAACGGGCGGGGAAGGCCAAGACACCGGAGATGAAGATCAAGCTGGTGATCAGGCCATTGCAGCCGTTGTAGATTGTGACGGCGAATCTCGGCGAACTCAGCTGACACCCGTTAACGGTCATGTCTTCTCCGAAAAGAACGAGGATTTGCCCCGAAATCGTTGCCACCATCGTTGTGAACGGGACGACGAAGGCCTGATCGACTGGTTTCAATGCGACTACGGTGAAACTGACACCGAGAATTGCAAGAAAAAGAATCAAGAAGCGTGTCTCTGGACGTTTCCAAAGTTGTCCGACATTCATAAAGCCTCCACTGGCGTCGCCCCGACCGGGTCACGCTTGGGGTGGGATCATACCTTGGATTCAATGGATTGGGCGAGATCGGCACACGAGGGAAAGT
>JAOZPW010000404.1 GCA_029932545.1 Thermoanaerobaculales bacterium
GCTGACCTACGCACCAACCCTCCGCTCCATCACCGGCGGACGCGGCGATTTCCACATGGAAATGACCGGCTACGTCGAGGTGCCCAAGCAGTTCCGGGAGAAGGTCATCGCTGCGGCTAACCTCGACGAGGACGAGGACGAGTAGTACTGGTTCTTGTATTTTTAATTAATCCCCTCTACGATTCAAAAAGTGACTCCAATCACTTTTTGAATCGTTATTTTTTGGGGGTTTTGTCATGGGGAAAAAGCGTTCTGTCCGACAGTTGTTTTCATTATCAACCGTGATCGTCGGATGCTGTGTCCTGGCTCTCACAGGAACAGCTATAGCCACCGACAGTTACACCGATTTGCCTGCTCGGCCGACTGACCCGTCCGACGTCAAGGAATGGCGCCAGTTGATTCCCGGATCTCCATCAGGGATGGACGGGGTTGGCGAGGACACCCGAGCACAGACATACTTCACCGATCGCGCCGCATTCGATGCCGCGGCCCCGGGCCTGCCTCTTGAGGATTTCGAGGCAGGCAATGTCGCAGCCGGAAGTGTTGAGACCTGCAGTGATCCGTACGACAGCTCCACTTCGGATGCATGCTGGGCGCCGGGCGATATCCTTGACGGCATCAGCCTGGGATCTTCCAGCGGAGGCGGCATGGTGATCCTCGGAGACGGATTCTTCGGCGGCTCCAGTTCCATCATCACCGGTGCCAATACGTTCACCGATTACACCTACATCAATTTTTCCCCGGCTGTGAACGCAATCGGCATGGATCTTCTGCCGGCGAATACCGTCACCATTAACCTCTACGATGTTGCCGGTGGCCTTTTGGCGACCACCGCAGGAACCGGCGGTGACAGCGGACTCTTCTGGGGCGTCGTTTCGGACGAGCAAATAACACGGATCGAGATCACGGGTGACGCCGACGCGGGAGAAGTGCTTGACAATCTGGCCTTCGGTGCCGGTGGATCAACCCTGCTTCTCGGCGACATCACCTTCGACGACATCTGCGCCAGCGGTAACGGCGGGGGCAACGGCATCGCGGAACCCAACGAATTGATCGACTTCTTCCTCCAGGTGACTGCCCTCGGCGACGATTTCACAGGTGTCACCGGCACCGTCACGATGGCCACCGCGGGAGTGACCATCGTCAACGCCACCTACAATTACGGCACGATCACCGATGGCTCAGCGATCACCAACAGCTTGCCGTACGAAATGATTCTCGACGGCCTCGCCTGCGGCGACACCCTGGATGTTCAGATCACGGTCACGTCCAACGAGGACGGCCCCTTCGTCGCCAACTTCACAACCTCGATCGGACAGGGCCTTGCACCTACGGTCCCGGTCGATATTCCGGATTCTGACCCAATGGGTATCTCAAGCTCACTGGTGGTCGCCGATGACGTCACCCTGACCGACGTCAATGTCTACGTGGAGATCGACCACACCTGGGTCGGTGACCTGACCGTCTGGCTGCAAAGTCCGGGCGGATCGATGATCCTCCTCCTCGAACGGGTCGGAGTACCCGTTTCCACCTATGGGTGCGGCGACAACAACATGGCGATCACATTCGATGACAATTCGGTCTTCGACCCCGAGGACTACTGTTCGGGTTCCGACCCCTGGTATTCAGGTGATGCCATGCCCGTAGGCAGCCTGGCTGACCTCAACGGTGAATCCTCCGCCGGAACCTGGCTTCTGTGGGCCTCGGACAACGCCGGAGGAGACACCGGTCAAATCGTCGATTGGCAGCTGATCACCGATCCGGTTGTCAGCGGTGTTTGTATCCCCTGCGACGAACCGGTTCAGGTTCAGGTCGAAGCCATTCCGACACTTGGCGCCATGGGCATCCTGGCCCTGATCGCACTCCTGGCATGCGCCGCACTGGTATTCATCCGTCGTTCTTAGATTTACCAAGACCAATCAACAAAGGGCACGCCTCTGCGTGCCCTTTTCTTTATTCAGGCGCTTGCGAAGGCGACGGCAACACCACGAATCAAGAATCCGAACGTGCCACGGCCTTTACGACAAACTCCGGCGGGTCGAGAATGGTTTTCTTGACCGAGCACTGATGGACCGAGCGCTCGAGAGCCTTGTGGTACTTCTTGGGAAAATCCGGGCCCGTTTCAATAGTGATTTTGATCGTGGCCATTCGCCGCATCTCGGGATCACGCTCCCAGCTCTGGGTCATGGTGATGTCTTCGACCGGAAGCTCCCGCCTCTTACAGAAACCCAGAATATAGATGCCTGCACACGTGGCCAACGAGGCCAGGAAGAGGTCGTAGGGCTCCGGCGCCAAACCCCCACCGCCGGCATCGATGGCTTGATCCGTGGCGATTTCAAACCCGTCGTAGTTGGCGTACACCTTTTTCCCACCGGGAAAACTGACTTTCATCTCATTGCTCATTGCAGCTCCAGACCCGGCTTCGCCGGGTAGCTATCAGCTATCAGCTGTCAGCTGTCAGCTGTCAGCTGTCAGCTCTCAGCCCCTCGTTCACTTTAAGAACACCGCCAACTCCTCGCGATTCCCTTTCCGTCCGGCAATGGGAGAGGATATCACCGCAACTTTGGTCAATCCCAGACCCTCAAGATGTTCGACGACACCGTCGATCACCTTCCGCCGAATCCCTTCATCCCGAACGATGCCGCCCTTGCCCACCTGCTCGCGTCCCGCCTCGAACTGAGGTTTGACCAGGCATACAAGATGTCCGCCGTCTTCGAGAAATGGCAGAACTGCCGGGACGACCAGGCGAAGCGAAATAAAACTGAGATCCATCGTGATCAACTGAACCGAAAA
>JAOZPW010000405.1 GCA_029932545.1 Thermoanaerobaculales bacterium
ATCCGGGGTGGTTCCAGTGGGTCACAGCGGGCAATACGGTCGACTCGAAGTCCTTCCAGATCTGTTGCAGGTCCTCGGCCTCGGTCGGCATCTCTGTAGGCAGCGCTCGACTGAGGTCTCCCGGTTTGCTTCTGGACAGCACCGGGAACTCCCTGGCGCCGCCTTCGAGATAGTCGGCGATCCAATCGACCATAAGATGAGCTTCGGTTCGAAAGTCTTGAGTGTCTCTGGATTTGGACAATTGATACTCCTCTCGGACATCCTCCCACATCTCGGCCTGGAAGGAACATAAACACAGTTGAACCACGAAGACCACGAAGACCACGAAGACTACAAAAAGAAGGTAAATGAAGGTCTCTATAGATAAACCCTTTGTACTCTCCGGTGTTCGTGTTTATTGACCTCGTCAGGGTTCCCCGGTTGTTAGGGCTTGATGTCTTGCACCTGTAGAATGTTTTGGGATAGAGACTCTTGGAGGTTTGAGATGAAAGCAATCATTATTCTGATCGTCGTCGTCATTGTTGGTCTTCTGGCATTCAACTATTTCACAACCGGGGAATTCACATTAATGTCCTCGGGCGCCGGGGGCGGCGAAGCACAGGAACTCAATCAACTCAGGGGTGAATTCCGGTCGCTTGCCCGGGAATTCCGGCAGGCAGGACGAAGTGCCGCAATCAGTGGGATGGACACGACGTCTGCAGCTTCCGCCGTTCTTGCCGAGTTGGACGGGGTTGAAAAGAAGGTCATGGCGATCGCAAAAAACGCCGAGGATTCGGAAGTGGCGAAAGAGGCCAAGGCGCTGGCCGCAGAGATCGCCAAGTACAAGAAGGACATCCAGTAGCGACGAGGGACCGGCGCTCACTCTATGTGTGGCATCTGTGGGTGGGTTGAATGGGACGGCCGGGCCGACGAGGGCCCTGTCCGGCGGATGGCAAATGCCTTGACCCATCGTGGTCCTGATGGCGAGGGCTTTTGGCGGGATCCGACCGGCAGCGTGGTCCTGGGTCACCGCCGCCTGGCGATTCTCGATCTCTCGGCCCGTGCGGATCAGCCGATGGTCGATGCATCCGGCGCCGCGCTGGTCTACAACGGCGAGGTCTTCGGCTACCGTGAGCTTCGAACCGTCTTGGAACGGCAGGGAGTGTCCTTCCGGTCGTCCGGGGATACCGAGGTCGTACTGCGCGCACTGAGTATGTGGGGTATCGACGCTTTGGAGCGCCTGGATGGTCAGTTCGTGCTGGCCCTGTGGAATCCCGAGAATCGAGAATTGCTCCTGGCTCGAGACCGTCTTGGCATCAAGCCGCTCTATTGGGCCGAGGTCGAGCGGGGCATTGTCTTTGCCTCGGAGATTCCGGCCCTCCTGGAACATCCTGGAGTTCGGCGGGATCTTAATCGGGAGGCGCTGGCGTCTTGGATTCAGTTGGGCTATGGAACCGGAGAACAGACCCTCGTGCGGGGCGTTCGGCGCTTGTCTCCAGGGCATGTGCTGCTGGTCGACGAAAGTGGGGTCCGGTCGAAACGGTGGTATGACCCGCTCGAGGCCGTCGAGCGCCGAGGCGGTGGTCCCTCCACCAGCGACGAAGCCGTTGAAGAACTGGAACGTTTGCTCCGGCAGTCGGTTCGGAAGCGGCTCATCAGTGATGTTCCCCTTGGTTGCTTCCTTTCGGGTGGCGTCGATTCGGGGGTTGTCGTCGGTGCTGCCGTTGCCGAAGGGGCCAGTCCCGAGACCCTGACAGTACGTTTCTCAGGTGGAGAGGACGAAAGCAGCGCGGCTTCCGAGGTTGCTCGTGCCCTGGACCTGGATCACCGGATCGCCGACTGCGTGCCGGACGATTTGGCGGGCGCGTTGCAGGGATGGGGGAGGGCAACCGGGGATCCGCTTGCCGATCCGTCCTTTCTGCCGACGTCAATGGTCTCGGCCGAGGCTCGTCGGAGTTGGACCGTTGCCCTGTCCGGCGATGGCGGTGACGAATTGCTCTCCGGCTATCCCCGACATCGGGTGCTGCCGTTGATCGAACGGCTGTTTGCGTTTCCGGCAACCCTCCGGCGAATACCGGCTGGTTTCTTTTCGGGCGAGAGATGGAAGGTCAAGTTGCGGTCGGCGATGCGTGCCAGGGATATGGATTTTGCTTACCAGGCTTTGCAGGGCGTCTGGCCGGCGGAAGAAGTCGCCCGATTGCTCGGCGAGGATGGTTTTCACTTGCCGTGGGATCGGTCGCTGCTGAACCGGGTCGAGGGACTCGATCTATGGACGCGGTGGCGTGCCCTGGACCTGCTGACCTTTCTTCCGGAACGAATGCTGGCCAAGGTCGACAGGGCTTCGATGGGGGCTTCTCTGGAGGTGCGGGTGCCACTTCTCGATCATAGTATTGTTGAGTTCTTGCTGTCAGTCGATCCCCAATGGACTCGGGGAAAGGACCTCTTGAGAAAAGTGGCGGAGCGCCTTGGGGTGCCGCCCAGTCCGAAAAAGAAAATCGGCTTCGAGGTACCCCTTGCCGACTGGCTCCGGGGCCCGCTGCATGGCCCGGTCTATGCGCTCATAAAGAGCAAGACCGTCGACGACTTGGGGATGGACAGAAAACTGCTCGAGGAGAGCCTGTGGAACCATCTGCAGGGGTCTTCGGATTACGGAGAGCGCCTGCTTGCCGTCGCCATATTGGTCAGATGGGTTGAGGATGTGCTGGGGTGAGCGGGGAGAAAGAGGGGGAGCAGGGGGGAGGGGGAGAGGGGGAGAAGATCCTTCGACTATGCGGCCTCCGGCCGCTCCTCTCAGGATGACATTGGGGATTT
>JAOZPW010000003.1:0-5340 GCA_029932545.1 Thermoanaerobaculales bacterium
GAAGGAGTACTTCCCGGACGGGGGAGTCGAGATGGGGGACTCCGACGTCGGGCATCTTGATCGCTGAGGTACCATCTCCAACCATGTGGAGTCTTGGCGATCGCGTGTGGAATCGGTTCAATCTGGAGATGGGCCCGGGCTGGGTGGTCGAGAGCAACGATCTCCACGTCATGGTCCAGTTCCTCGAGGGCGGTGAGCGTCTGCGTTTTGCGGCTTCGACGGATGCCCTGGTTCCCCTGATCGTTACAGAGGGCGTGGCGGCGTGGTTGGAGGACGATGGTTCCAGTGTGGTGGTTGAGGCTCTCCTCGATGGTGATCGGTGTCGATTGGAAGATGGCCGGATATTTCCAACGGTCGCCGTGTGGCCCCTTCCTGAACGGGAAGACCCGATCGAGGCTCTTGCACGCGGGGATATTGACAGCGGTGCGCATTTTCTCAACCGTCTCGATGCCCTCCGCCTGGAAATGGTGCGTGAGGCTCAAGGACTGGGTTCATTCCTGGGAGGTAGGATCCGGCTCTACCCTCACCAGCTCTATGCCGCCGAGAGAGCCTGTGCGACAGATCCGGTCAGGTGGCTCCTGGCTGACGGCGTCGGGCTGGGCAAAACCGTTGAGGCCTGCCTGATCATGAACCGCCTGATCCATACGGGCCGAGCCGAGCGGACCGTGGTCGTC
This sequence comes from Thermoanaerobaculales bacterium, assembly GCA_029932545.1. Lineage (GTDB taxonomy): Bacteria > Acidobacteriota > Thermoanaerobaculia > Thermoanaerobaculales > Sulfomarinibacteraceae > DAOWGJ01. Next base: position 675 of record JAOZPW010000003.1, read on the forward strand.
GCTCCCGATGCCTTGACGGTTCAGTGGCTCGGAGAGCTGTGGCGCAAGCATCACCACACTTTCGTGCTGCTGGATGAGAAGCGTATCGCAGATGTCGAACGTGAGCAGGCGGGAGCTTTCAACCCCTTCGAGGTCCACCGCCAGGTCGTCATTGCGATCGAAACCCTGTGCGCCGAGCCACGACTTGTCACGATGGCTGTTGAGGCCGGGATCGATCTCCTGGTCATCGACGAGGCCCATCATCTGCAGCGCCCACTGGGTCACCCCGGGAATCCGGCCTACCGGGCGATCGAGAGTATCGCCTCACAGGGAAGGAACGTCCTGTTGTTGACCGCGACGCCTTTAGAAGACGATGCGCTGGGCTTTCTTCGTCTGGTGGAGTTGTTGCGGCCCGACGAATTCGGGCCGGAGGCGCAATTGATGGACCGCCTGGAGGATCGAATTCCGTTGCCGCCGTGTACCAGCGCCACGCGAGCCGTGGACATCGGAGGTTGGCCGCCCCGAACCCCGCAGCCGGTACCGATTGGGGAGGCTGAGTGGCGACCGTTCGAGCGAATCGAGCAGGCTGTGCGCGGGATAAAGGCGGATACACCGGTGGCCAAGGCATCCAAGGCTCGACTGGTATTCGAGGCGTCGGCAGCTCCGACGATGGTGCCCAAGCTGATGAAGGTCTCCGATCCCGAGATCGAGGCCCTCGCGGTCGAAGCCGGCCGAAATGATCCCCGTCTGGCCTACTTGATCGACCAGGCGCCCAATTGGAGGAAACAGGGCGACAAAACTCTGATTTTCGTAGCTCGGCGGGAGAGCCTGGAGCTGATCAAGACAGCGCTGGAACGCCGTGCCCATCTTCGGGTCGCCCTTTTTCACGAGGACATGCCTACCCGAAGGCGGGATGTTGAGGTTGCCCAATTCTCGTTGCCAACCGGCCCGTCTATCCTGCTGACGACCGAGTGTGGAGGGGAGGGCCGCAACTTTCAGATGTGTCGGCGTCTGGTCTTGTTCGACCTGCCGTGGCAACCAGGGGTTGTCGAACAGCGAATCGGGCGTCTGGACCGAATCGGACGGGATCGTCCGACCGAGATTGTCTACTTCCGGCCCCCGTCCGGAATGGGGGGCGCGGTCGTCAGGCTGTACGAAGCCATGGGTCTGTTCGAGCAGAGCCTCGGAGGCATCGACCGCGAATTGCGCCACATCGGCCGGGAAGTCGAGCGGGTCGCCGTTGATGGTCCCAAGGTGCTCGAGACCGACATTTTTGAGGCAGTGCTCAAGACCGCGGAAGCGGCCCGGACACGGGTCCAGGAGGCGGCATTTCACCAGCTCCATCGCGATCCATACCGGGAGAGTATGGCCGATGGGATTCTGGGCCGGGTTCCTCAAGATCTGGAGAGCCTGACCAAGGAGGTCATTCTCGCAGCGGCCGCTGCTTTTGGGTTCGAGGTCGAGCAGCAGCGGGGAGAAGACCGGTGGTTCATCGCCCTCGGGGGTGAGGCCCTGGTGGAGAATCTACCCGGGGTACCGGACGAAAGCCGGTTTCTGGGTACCTTCAATCGGGAAGAGGCCGTCACCAACGAGTCGCTGGATTTCTTCTCATCCGGCCACCCGCTGGTCGAAGGGGTTTTGGAAGAGTTGCAGCAGGGCAATCGAGGGCGGACAGCTTGCTTTGTTGCAACTGGTGACGAGGAAGTGTTCGGCCTGTTGGCACTTTTCAAGCGGGAGGGTGAAATCGAGGCTGTTGTGGTCGATGCGGGGGGCCTGATTCGGCCTGACCTCGCCGAGGCGTTAACCGCGCCCGAATGTGACCTCAAGCCGGCTGACGGCCGCCGCTGGGCCTCGTTGCCCGGGTGGGCTGACGTCATTCGTCGAATGGCTGCCGCACTTCCGGACCATGATGTGCCCCAGGCACTGGCGGCCTTTCGAATCAACCCGGACGACAGCAAAGGAGGCCGGCATTCCGATCAATGAGGGTCCTGGAAAAACTGGGATTTGAGAAGGAGGGTGTCCTTCGGGACAACGCCTTCGCACGAGAACGCTACTGGGATCATTGCGTTTACGCTCGGGTTGGGGAGTAGCTCTCAGCTCTCAGCTCTCAGCTCTCAGCTATCAGCTGTCAGCTCTCAGATTGGCCTCCCAGGTATTCTGGCGGTCACGGGCTAGGAAGAACCCAGACGATGCGGTTCTTATCGTAGGGGAGGGGTTTATCCCCTCCTGGTGAGTACCGATGCCAATCGGCGATACTGCGCCTCGGTGTTGTAGAGCTGGGCCGAGATGCGAACCAGGCGCTGCGGCGGGGTAGGCCAGACCTTCGGGATCGGCGCCCAAGAAGGTTGCGAGGTCCTGCCGAGCTTGGTGCAGCAACGGGGCCAACTCGCGCACGAAAAAGCGAACGGGCTCTTCTTCCATCTGGCGACGAAGTTCCGCCTGACGAGCCAGAACCGCTCGGGGACAGGCGCCGAAGGATCCATGATTGAGGAAGATGATCTCCGGGTCCAAGTCCCAGTGGTGAGCGAGGGAGCTTGCCTGTGGTAGAGGGAATCGGGTGTCGTCGGTCATCGAGTGATTTTAACCGGTTTCGGAGCGAGAAAACCGCCAAAACAAGAGCAGCCACAAAAAGGCGCAGAGAGGGAAGATTAGCCACAAAAAGCCACAAAAAGGCACAAAAAGGGAGGACGGCGACAGCCCGCAGCGTCAGATGACAGCGACCGTCAACCGGGACAGCGACCCCCTCAGCGACCAAACAGTCGACGCCGGCGTGCAAATCCGCGAGCGCCTGAACCCTCAAATCGGCGCGTGCCGGGTATGGCTTCTCTTCATCGGGCAGACCCCCAGCACACGAAGGCGCTGCGAAGAAAGCCTTACCGGGCACCGCTCGGCGAGCGGGTAAGCCATCGAGTATCGGCCAACGGTGTAGGCCGCCGAGGTCATTTCCCGGAGGGGCGATTTCCTTCCGATTTCTGTAACCAAGCCCCTCCGGAAAATGCACCGAGCGGGGGCGCGAAGCGGCCCCGAAGGTCGGGGATGGAATTCACGGTCAGACTCTCTATTCCCTTCTCTGTGCCTCTGTCGTAATTCTGCCTCATGGTTCCGTCTTGACGGGGTCGTGTGTCTCAGATGGTAGGCCGCCTATGTTGAACCGGGTCGGCTGGAGAGGATGCGTCATGAATACACATCGTTTTGGTCTGGGTCTTATCATTGTCCTGGGGTTGCTGATCGTTCCATCGTCGGCTTCGGCTGGATGGCTCGGACAGGGTGATCGTCTTATCGAATTGAGGCACGGGGGCGGTACGCTCGAGGTGCAACTCCTTCCGGATGGTGGCAAGGCTCTGAGCCTGAAGCAGGACGGATCCCACCGTTGGGTCTTCAGCGGATCGACGGCAGAACTGGTCGGCGGGTCGTATTCGATCGTTGTGCGCAACCGGAGTTCGGAGCGCCTCAAGGTCGTCGTCGGTGTTGACGGACTCAACGTCTACCGGAAGGACAGAATCATCGGGCGAGCCGATGCCGATACCGGGTCGATCCTTTCCCCGGGGGAGACACGGATTTTGAAGGGTTGGCAGATGGACCATTCGACCGCCCAGCGCTTCGTCTTCAGCCCTCCGGAGTGGAGTGAGGGCCAGAGCAGAACCGACTCCCATATCGGTCTGATCGTCGTTCAGGTTTACCGGGAACGCCGTCGGGAGTGGTTTGGGCTGCGAGACGAGGACAAAAAGTGCGCTCCGGAAGCCGGCCGGTTGGAAGTAATGAGCAGAAAGGCCGCTCCCCGGCCGCAGATAGGTACGACCTCGGGCGATGACGTCACCAGTCGGGTTCGCACAGTGACCTTTGACAGCCTGACGACCTACCCGGAAGTCTGGGCGGAGATCGACTATGGTCGGAACCAGAAGGTGATTCCGTCTCGACGCCACGGAGTCTTGGGTGTGTCGATAATCACCTGTGATCTCGGAACCTGGATCGACGGGGTCGCTCTCGACTCGATCGCTGAGGAGGCAGGGCTCAAAATCGGTGACGTCATCGTGCGCATCGACACTGAGGACCGCCCCTCGGCACAGAGGACCAGAGATATCGTTCGGTCCAAGCGTTCGGGTGATTTTGTCTTCCTCCAGGTTCAAAGGGGGCGGCACGAAATCAGTCTGAAAATTCGGTTGTAGGCAATTCGTCGAGCGGGGGCGCGTCCGCGCCCCCGAAGGCCGGGGCCGGAATCCAGAGGCCGGGTCAGCGTCTCACTTTCCGGGCTCGCACCAGGGATCGAAAATACATGCCCCGTCGTCGCAATCGACCTCTCCGTTGCAGTCGTTGTCAACGAGATCATTGCAAATCTCTTCGGATGCCTCCACATTCTGAATGCACTGGAGACTTCCGGATACACACGTGGTGGTTCCTTCGGCACAAACCCCTTGCAAGCCTGTGTGGCAGGCTGCGCCGCCACCCGGGTCGCCATCGTCTTCGACACCATCACAGTCGTTGTCGAGACCGTCGCAAACCTCGGCGGTTGGGGAAGCGTTCTGCTCGCATGTCAGAGAACCTGCGGTGCAGTGTGTCGTCCCCGATGAGCATATTCCCGGCAAGCCGGTGTCGCAGGCGGTCCCGTTGAAGGGATCTTCCGAGCCATCCGCCGACGCCGGGTCGCAGTCGTTATCGATGCCGTCACAGACATCGAGGTCGCTGTCTG
>JAOZPW010000003.1:5440-28907 GCA_029932545.1 Thermoanaerobaculales bacterium
AGACATCGAGGTCGCTGTCTGTGGTGTCCGAGCAGACCAGTGCTCCTCCCGAGCATGAGTTCGTGCCTTCGTCGCACAAATCCGAGTCAGGTCCGTCACAGGCGGTCCCGTTGAAGGGATCTTCCGAGCCATCTGGTGATGCCGGGTCGCAGTCGTTGTCGGCGCCGTCGCAGACATCGAGGTCGCTGTCTGTGGCGTCCGAGCAGACCAGAGCCCCTCCCGAGCACGAGTTCGTGCCTTCGTCGCACAAATCCGAGTCAGTTCCGTCGCAGGCGGTCCCGTTGAAGGGATCTTCCGAGCCATCCGGTGATGCCGGGTCGCAGTCGTTGTCGGCGCCGTCGCAGATGTCAGGGATGTCTCCGGTGTCGTCATCGCACGATTGCGTGCCACCCACGCAGGTTGAGATGCCCTCATCGCAGAGGTCTCCGTCGGCACCATCGCACGGGTCCTCATACCATGGCTCATCGATGCCGTCGGTGGTGACCGGGTTGCAGTCGTCGTCGATAGTGTTACACATCTCTCTATTGTCGTCGGATTCGTCGCTGCAGACCTGGACTGCAACCAAACATTGATACGTGCCCTCATCGCAGAGGTCTGTGTCACCGCCGTCGCAGGGGTTTCCAAACCATGACTCCCCGATGCCGTCATCGGTGTTGAGGTCGCAGTCATTGTCGATGAAATCGCAGAGTTCGGGTTCACCCGGGTTGATAAAGGGACTGATGTCATCACAGTCTCCCTGATTTGGCGCATAGCCTACCGGCGGTGGGCAGCTGACGGAGATTCCGGGCGTTCCCATCGCACCCCAGCCATCGTCATCAGCATCCGGGTACCAGAGATTGCCCCACGCGCAGATGGAGCCCCATTCAAAATCATCAGCGAAGATCAGATCTTGAGCGGGCGACAGGCCTGCAACGGCCACGATCGAGACCGCAATTGCAGCGGTTTTCCACATCGCATCCTCCCCATGCCGCGAGCTACTCAATAGCGACCTAACGGGGCCTCAACGGAACGTTGTCAGTCCACACCGGGTGACCATCCCGCGGCCTGTGGTCCGCGGCAGCAAATTAGGTGAATTCCATTCAGATTATTTCATGGGTTGCGGAAATAGGCAAACACTGTCGGAACGAGGCACAGCACCCTCTGGCAACAATCAACATCTGGGTTTTCAAATCGAAAAAATGGAAAGGGCCAACTCCATGGATAGAGCGCTCCGTCAGACAGGGGTGTTCTTGGAGTCGGAGCCGAAAGGCAGGCTCAGCGGGGCTGACCCCGGGTAGGCCGTCGATGGTCCCGTCCGACTTGTCCACCAGGTGTGCGAACTCGTGCACGCCGACGTTTCGCTTGTCCGTTGAGTTGTGGAAGCCGGCGAGCAGATCGGGCTTTGAGAGAATCATCAGCCGGTTGAGCGCTCCGGTCCCGACCATGCCCAGGGTGACCTACCAATCAGTACCCGACCCGCCCTTCTCGACAAGCTGAAGCGGTGTCATGTTGAGCCTTGCGACATTGAGGCTGTGACCTATTGTGAGAAGGGGGCGCTGAATTCGTCCCTGTCCCAGCCTCAGCTTTTGCCTCCCTATCACCACATTTTGCCGGGTGATTGCCTTTATTGTGCCCGTTGATCGACCGAAATCCGCATCAGGGTGGTGCCATAGGAGGTGGCGCCATGACAAACAGCACGAATGAAACCGGATCGAGCCTGATCTCGAGGTGGAGCCGTCCGGCACGGTTGATCGGAGTCGCCGTCCTGGCCTTGATCCTGCTGATTCCGCTGCAAATGGTTCGGTCTGTGGTTCGGGAGCGGCATCAGACCTATCAAGGAGTGGTTCAGGAGATTGCGGGTGCATGGAGTGGTGAGCAAAGGGTTGCAGGACCGATCCTGGTCATACCCTTTACGGAGAAGATCTCGATTCAGGATCAGTTCATCACACCCCAGGGTGAGAAGAAGGTAGGCCAAAGGTGGGAGATCCGTCAGCGTCGCGCCGTTATCCTGCCGAACACCCTGTCGTACGACGGGAGTCTGGCGCCTGAGATTCGCCATCGAGGCATCTACCGGGTCCAGGTCTACAGTGCTGATCTCGAAATCTCCGCCGCATTTCGGAATCTCCGGGCAACGGTCGAGGCCTTGACTTCCACGGATCAGCTCGAGGAGATTCGGTGGTCGGAAGCGGTGGTCGGCTTCGGCTTGTCGGAGCCCCGTGGCATCGTTGATGTCGAGGGCTTCGAGATCAACGGTCATACGGTTCAGGTGCGGCCGGGAACGACGTTGGGTGATGTGTTTCCACGAGGATTCCACGCTCCTGTTGGCGATATCACGGCCGACAGCCTCGACATTCACCTTCCGATCAGCCTTCGAGGCAGCGGGAGTCTCCGGTTTCTGCCGTTGGGTGCCACAACCCGAGCCTCCCTTCACTCCGACTGGCCGTATCCCAGTTTCATCGGGGACGTTCTCCCGTCCGTTCGGGAGATTACAGACGAAGGATTCTCGGCTCAGTGGACGATCCCCTTGTTGAATCGTTCCTACCCTCAAGCCTGGCTCGGCTGCACGACGGTTGATATCAACGAAATCGAGGGGGGAGTTCGCCTCTTTGAACCGGTGGCGCTTTATGATCTGGTTACCAGGGCCGTCAAATACGGTCTGCTTTTCATTACTCTGACGTTTCTGACTCTGGGTCTGATTGAATTTGTCATTGGAACCCGGATCTCGCTTGTTCAGTACCTGCTGATCGGAGTGGCTCTTGCCATGTTCTTCTTGATCCTGATCGCCCTGGCAGAACACATCGGGTTCGCGTTCGCCTATGTATTGGCTTCGGTCGCCGTGGTCGTGATCAATACGCTCTATTGTGCAGCGATCTTGCCGAGGCGCTCGTTAGCGGCGGCCGTTGGCGCCGTCCTGACGGCGATCTACGGAATTCTCTACACGATTCTCAAAGCCGAGGATTTTGCCCTGCTCGGCGGGACACTGCTGCTGGTCCTTGCACTGACGATCACGATGTATTTCACCAGGGGGATGCACAGGGATGGCGAAAGCGGTCTCTGATCGTGTTTGTCGGCGCGGTTGCGGGTCTCACCGTAGATCACTGGTGAGAGGTCCGGGATAGCTCGACCTCGAAGTGCACGGTGTACAGTTCGAGGATGTCGGCAACGGTCTTGTGCACGGTCTCGGACAAGACATCGGCAGAGCATTCGATCCGAATGGTGGCCTTGGTTCCGTGAATCGGATCCTCGTCCACATCGACCGACACCGAGGTCACCAGGTCTCCCAGGGCCGCGAGTTCTTCCTCGTACACTCTGCGGGAGGCATCCCAGCGAAGGGCAGGCTTGAAGACCTTGCCGACCGCGGTCAGCGGGATTTCGTCGATGATGTGGATTGCCTTGGGAATGGCGGCCCGTTCTCCGATCCGTTCTCGCGCCCCGGCGAGAAGTTCGTCCTCGGTGGTGTTGGCGCCGGGTTTCAGCTGGACGTAGGCGACCGGTACCTCACCCGCATAGGCGTCCGGACGTCCAACTGCAGCGGCGGTTTGTACCGCCTCCATTTGGTAGAGGGCCTCCTCGATGGTGGCTGGATCGATGTTGTGGCCGCCCCGGATGATCAACTCCTTGCGGCGACCGGTCAGCCAGAGGTAGCCTTCTGAGTCCCGGCGGCCGAGGTCGCCGGTGTTGAACCATTCGTCCTCGATCCAGATGTCCTGGTTGTGAGCCTCTTCGACATAGCCGGAGAAGACGCACGGGCCTTTGACGGCGATGACGCCGATCTCGTCATTTTTGGCGTCGCGGAGGTAGGCGCCGTCCGAGTCGAGAATGGCGACCTTGATTTCGTTGTAGGGAAGAGGGAGACCGATGCTGCCGATCTTGCGCTCGCCGTCCCTGGGGTTGACCGCCGAGGCGCAGGCGACCTCGGTCAGGCCGTAGCCCTCCATGATCTTCATGCCGGAGTAGGCCTCGAAGCGGTTGAAGAGTTCGACGCTGAGAGGTGCTGCTCCGCAGATGACGTAGCGCAGGGAGGAGATGTCGGCATCCGCCTTGGGTACGTTGAGAAGCACCCCAAGCACCGTGGGAACGGTGGAAAAGAAGACCGGCTTGTAGCGCTCGACGATCTTGAAGAAGTTCAGGATCACCCCCTGATCGCGGTAACCGGAGGGTGAGAGCAGAACCACGCCGGCGCCGACCGAAAAGGGCGCGAGACCAGTGATGCAGGTGCCGTTGCAGTGGAAGAGTGGCAGGCCGCACAGGACGGTCTCCTCGGCGGAGAGTTCGGCGGCGAGGACTATATTGGAGGCCAGGACGATCTCGTTGAAGTGGGTGCGGCGGGCCAGTTTCGGCGTTCCTGTGGTGCCTCCGGTGTGGTAGAGGGAGGCGATGTCCTCACGGTTGAAGACGCGGCCGGAGGTCAGGCGGTCGGTGGGGTAGGCGGCGACGGCCTCTTCGAAACCGATGATGCCCTTGGCCTCGTCGGACGGGCCCATGACGCGCACGATCTTCTCCAGGGAGGGTATCTTATCGTGGATCGTTTCGACCTTGTGCCAGATGTCGGTACCCGGCATTTCGCCCAGGGCGACCAATACCTTGGTCCCGGCGGCGTTACAGATGTCTCGGATGGTTTCGGCTTCGAGCAGGGGGTTGATCGGGTTGGCGATGCCGGCGGCCTCTGCCCCCCAGAGTACGAAGTGCGTCTGCGGCAGATTGGGAAGGAGATAGGTGACGACGTCATCGGGACCGACACCCAGGTCAGTGAAGAGATTGGCCGTCTGGCGCACTCGGCCCAGCAACTGGGCGAAGGTGATTTCCTGGGGTTGGTCCCAGGCCTCCCCGGATGCCATGAAGTGGAGGGCGATGGCGTCGGGGTCAATGGCCGTTCCCCGTTCAATCAAGGCGTAGGTGCTGGTCTCCGGACAGCGCTCATGTGCAGGCAGTCGTTCGATTGCTCTGATGTCGGCCTGGTTTCGAATGGCGACGTGTTCGCTCATGGCTTCCTCCTTCGATGCGCTCAGTTTGAAATCATACATTGATCTTTTTGAGAGTTTGAATATTCGAAAACCTTAAAGATCCGTTATTCTGGGAATATGACCGGAATTCCCGAAGGGGGGACGGATGATTCGAGAACTCAAGACGCGGACCGTGATCGTGGGAACCGGACCTGGTGGAGCCACCATAGCCAAAGAGCTGGCCGGCCGGGGCGAGGATGTCATCATCGTCGAGAAGGGCCGGGATCATCAGTGGCCGATCGGTCGCACCGCCGCCTACGTCACGATGTACGACATCAAGAGGTCGGCCGATGGCGTCATCGTTCGCCGTGGGATCACAACCGGCGGTTCGACCATGTTGTACTCGGGCAATTCCTACGATCCTCCGGCATTTATGAAGGAAGAACTGGGATTGGACCTGGCCGATGAGGTTGCCGAGACCAAGGAGGAGCTGTCCATCCATCCGGTGCCCGAGTTCTTCTTCAAGGACTACGTTGGGACCCTTCGTCTGGTCGAGGCCGCCGACGCCCTGGGCTACCACATGCAGCCCCAGGAACGTTTCATCGATCCCAAGCTCTGTGATCCAGCCTGCGACCGGTGCCTCTTTGGCTGTGCGGTTGGGGCCAAGTGGACGTCTCGTTCGTATCTCAAAGACGCGGTGGCCTCAGGGGCAAAGCTGATCACTCGCTGTGACATCAAGGAGGTCCTTGTTGGAGAGGGAGCGGTCGAGGGCGTCCTTGCCAAGACTCCATCCGGCCCGATGCGCATCCATGCCGACCGCGTGATTCTGGCGGCCGGCGCCATCGGCACACCGGTCATCTTGAAGCGAAGCGGTGTCACGGACGCCGGCAGCCACTTCTTTACCGATCCGATGTCGGTGATGGTCGGTGTGATGAAGGACGGCCCCGGCACCTTTCACGAGATTACCTACACCTTCGCCGACCTTTCGGATGTCGGCGAATTCGTCATCGGCAACGTCGGTGCCGTCAATGCCTTGGCGGCCCAGATTATTAAGAGACGCTACGGAATCCTCTTGCGAAGCCCACAGGTCAAGCGAATGGTCGGGATGTTTGTCAAGCTCTGCGACGAGCCGACGGGCAGCATCGATATCAAGGGCAAACTCCACAAGAAACTGAGTCCGGCCGATGAGGAGCGCATGGCCCGTGGAGTAGCCAAGGCAAAGGCCATCATGGCCAAGGCTGGAGTCATCCCGGAGACGATTTCCGTCGCCAAGGGCATCGGTGGTCACCCCGGCGGCACGGCGGCCGTCGGCAGGGTCATCGGGAACGATCTCCAGACCGAGGTCAAGAACCTCTATGTCTGCGACAATTCCATCATGCCCTACTCCGGAGGCATTCCGCCGGTCCTCACTCTGATTGCCCTGGCAAAAAAGACTGCCAGGACGATCCTGGCATAGGGGCCGATAGGCTCGGCGGCCTACGGCTTTAGCCGAGACTTGTTGGTTGACGCACTCGCCGTGGATTGCCACCCTATGCATTGTTCGCAACTGTTTGTATGACGGGAGGTTACCTTGGGAACAATGCAAAGAGTGGCACGTCCCGTCCGACAGGGGTGCTCTTCGTTCCCAGCCTCCCAGCTTCCTAGCCCAATAGCACCAACGTCAGCCATGGAACATAGGTAATGATCAATACCGTCAGCAACAGCACAGCGAGAAACGGCAGGGTTGCCCGGTAGAGTTGGATCACCGGCTTGTCGAAGCGGTAGCTGGCAATGAAGAGGTTCATGCCGACCGGCGGAGTGCAATAGCCGATCTGCATGTTGGCCAGGAAGATGATGCCTAGGTGGATGGGATCGATGCCGTAACCAAGGGCGATCGGCAGGATCAGGGGCACAACGATGACCAGGGCCGAGAAGATATCCAGCATCATGCCAAGAACCAACAAGAAGAGATTGAGCAGGATCAGGAAGGTCAGTTTGCTGGAAATGTGAGTGGTGACGAAGGCGAAGAGTTGCTCGGGGACCTGGGCGTCGATCAAATAATTGGTCGAGGCCAGGGATGCACCGAGAATGATCAGAATGCCGCCAACCATCACCATTGACTCTCGCATGATCTTGGGCACCTGACGGACGCTGATCTCCCGATAGACCAGGACCTCAACGATCAGGACATAGACGACGGTGACGGCGGCCGCTTCGGAGACTGCGAAGAAGCCGCTGTAGACGCCCCCGAGTACGATGAAAGGCAGCGGAATCTCCCAGATTGAGGTGCGAAGGGCGGAAAGAGCCTCACGTGGACTGAATGTGACCCTCTTTCTCGAGGCGTTCGACCTGGCGCCTTCGCGAAGGCTCATCAAAGACAGGAGCAAGACCATCAGTGCCCCGGGCAGGATGCCAGCAATGAACAGTCGGTCGATGCTGACCTCGGCGACGATGCCGAAGAGAATCAGGGGGACCGAGGGCGGGAAGAGCAGACCCAAGCTGCCCGACGTCGTGATCAAGCCCAGGCTGAAGTTTTCACGGTAGCCGGCATCCTTGAGCGCCGGGAAGAGCAGGGCCCCCAGGGCGACAATCGTGACGCCGGAGGCGCCGGTGAAGGCGGTGAAGAGCGCGCAGGTCACCAGGGCAACGACTGCCAGGCCGCCCGGCATCCAACCAAAAAGGGCATCTGTCAGTCTCACCAGTCGTTTGGGCGCTTGGCTCTCGCCGACCAGGTAACCTGCAAATGTAAAGAGTGGGATGGCCAGGAGGATGGGGGTGTCGGCGATTCGGTAGACCTCCATCGCGACAACCATCGGGTCGACATCGCCTCGGGCAAAGCCCAGAAACGCACTGGTCAGAATCACAGCGAACAGCGGGGCGCCGAGCAGGGCGATCAGCAGGAGAGCGAAGCCGGAGAGGATCATGGTGTGGGGCGCCGGAGGATCGAATTCTCGTGAGGAACGACCCGCGAGCCGGTGTCGGCACGCCTTTTCTGGAATGAATTTGAGCGTTGAGCGTTGGACGTTGGACGTTCAGTGGGGTCTTCGTCCTTGAGAGTGCGCCCTTGGGGCCCTCGAGGAGGTTCGGTCAGGGCTTCGCGAAAATGCTTCCATGCATATATGGCATACCTGATGGCGATGATTGCCATCGCAAAGGGAAGAATCAGCTCACAGACCCACACGGGTACCGAGGCGAAGGCGGTCATGGCCGAGGCGTAATCCTCGATGACCAGTCGTCCGGCATGCCAACTGAAGAACCCTGCGACGATGGCCGTAAATATGTCGGTCAGGACACGCACTCGGGCATTCCAACGACTCGGCAGGAACCTCGAAAGGGCATCGACCGAGATCTGGCGATCGTCCCGGGTTGCCGCCATCGCGCCCAGCATCCCAACCCACAGCACCGACACGCGAAGCATCGGATCGGCCCACAAAAAACCGGTGTCGAAGACGTTGCGCAGGACGATCTGGACCGCCGCCAGGACGATCATTACACCGAGAACACTCGCCAGGATGGTGTCTTCAACGGCCCCGAGGATTCGAAGAGTTCGGTTCAATCTGCGATTGTTCCCTGACGGTAAATATTGAGGTGTCTCTGCAATGTCTCATACAGCACTGAGGGGACTTCACCCTTCTTCCGGAGCGTAGTGGTCGCATCGACGGCAACCTTGCTCCATTGCCCCTTGGTTGCCTCATCGACGGTGACAAACTCGATTCCCTGCTTGGCCAGAGCCTTTCGAGCCTGGAGGTTGTCGGTGCGGGTCCGTTCGTTGAGTCTTGCGCAGACGCTCCTCAATATCTCTCGAATGGCGATCTGGTCGGCGGCGCCGAGCTTGGAGAATGCCTTGGCGCTGACGACGATCGAGCCATAGGTGTAGAGAATTGGGAGATCGGTCAGGTATTTCGTCCGGGTGAACCACTGGAGGGCCACCGCGGCAACCGGCGGTCCGACGACCGTGTCGATCAGGCCGGTCTGTAGACCAGTCAGGACATCGGAGAGCGGCAGCGGCACAGGAGAGAGGCCGGCGGCGCTGTAGATTGCGTCGGCAATGACGTCGCCTTCGGGTGACCAGGCCTTCTGTCCCTTGAAATCAGACAATGTCGCCGCCGGTTTCTGGGACATGATGTAGGCGAACCCACCCTCGATCAGACCGAATGAGATGTAGCCCTTGGCGTCGAGTGCCTCGATCAGCGGCGCATCCATTTTCGCCCGAACGGCATCGACCTCATCGTAGGACCCGAAAAGGAAGGGGAGGCCGTAGAGTTGGAGATCGGATGTGATCGATGCCAGGGACAGTCCGGTTATCATGCCGCCGTGCAACTGACCGATCCGCATCTTGCGCAGAACCGCCTGATCGTTGCCCATGGTGCCGCCCGGATAGACCCGGAGTCTGACGCGGCCCTCAGTCACCTTTTCGATCTCCTCTGCGCCTTTCTTGACCTCGGTCATCCAAAAAGAGCCATCGGGCGCCACTGTGGCGATCTTGAGCTGGGCCGCGTCGGCCGAGCCGATTGCCGCGCAGACGAGTACAAGGGCCGCCAGGAACAACCTGGCAAAATAACGAGTGGCAGAGGGGGGCGGCACAGAGGGGGGGAGGGGGAGAGGGGGAGAGGGGGAGAAAATGGGGGAGAGGGGGAGAGGGGGAGAATACGCATCTGTTTCTGACGAGGTCTTGTCACCTCCGGCTGGCGAACTTTTGCCGGCGCCCTGCCGCCTGAGTCCTGTGAATTGAGACCTGTGAAGAGAGACTTTAACTCGCTTTTTTAACGGTCTTGGAAGATGAATAGTTGATTGTCGCGTCATATTACTCTCCGAAATAGTCTTGGGAGTCGTCGAGCAGGGCCTTTGCCTCGCCTTGGGCCATGGTGTTGCTCAGGGTCAGTCCTTCGACTTTTGGGTCGGCCTCCAGCACCTCGCGGCAGAGGCGGTCATGGAACTCCCGGTCGAAGACCATGCGAGCGTAATCACGCGCGAGCAGGACTTTGGCCAACAGGTCGCGGCCACCTGAGAGTTCGATCGATCTCTCGAAATGTCGGCGCCCCTCCTCGGGTTTGCCGCCGAGGGCCTCCGGGAGCAATGCTGCCAGGACGCCGAGGTAGAGGTGGGCCGAGCCTCGGCCGTAGCCTTCGTCAAGGGCGACGACACGGAGCATCATCTTTTCGACCCGAGCCTTGTCGGCGACGGCCACCCAATCGTCCCGGTTGACCTGAATCCAGGTGGCCCATGCCATGGCGGCGACATACATCGGTTCGATGTCCTTTGGGCCCAGCGCTTCGATCACCGTTTCAAACTGATCGTAGGGTTCTTCCCAAATTCCACAGGTTGTTTTGTTACTCAGGCACAGGGCCGTTCGACCGTAGTCACGAGCCTTGAGTGACATCAGTTTGGCCCTGACGTCATCGTCGACGAAGGCGCCCGCATAGCTGGCATTGAGTCGAGCCCCTGCCATCAGGACATTGGGATTCTCCGGATCGTCAGTGATGAAACCATCAATCATCAGCAGGTACGCGGGTGCGCCCTGCCGAACAGTCTCCGGATCGTTTGAGTTGAGGATCGAAGATGCCAGGCTCTCCGACATCCGGCCGGTCAGGGACGACGTGATGCTCGAGCATCCGGCCAGTACCGAAAGGCAGAGGCACCAAACAACCAACGAGCCCATTTGTTTCACAGGCATAACGCTTCCCGCACTCATGATGGGTCAGTGTAACCGAAAGCGGGAAATTTCGACATGATAGACGGTCAAATAGCCACTCGAGAGTGACCGCCGACACAGGTTGAAACATCGCTTTCCTGTTTCTCCGTCGACTGATGAAACCAACTCATGATGAGAATACGAAACCGGAGACCCTAGGGTTGAGGCCCGGGGAAATCTCGAGGGGTCAGGTTAGACTTGATACCACGATGGAACCCGTGGACCGGATTGCAGACTCTGGCTTTGGAGGCCCTGGTGCAGGGCAATCAATCGAACGAGGCCATGCGGCGTTCCGAGCACAAGAGGCAGCATCACGGTGTCGTTCTCAAGGTCTCTGTCAAAGCTATTGGCAGTACACAAGATATTGACTCGGGGGATTGTATGAAGAGCAAGGGTTTCTTGGTCGTTTTGGTGTTCGTTGGTACGGTTTCAGTGATGTCGGTCTGGGCTCAGGGCCCCATCATCATCGACCACACTACTGCCGATCTGGGTTCGATTCCGCAGGAGTGGGTTGAAAGTGCTATTGATGACCTTCGCGTAGGCTACAGCCACACGTCTCACGGAAGCCAGTTGGTCAGTGGGATCGATGCCTTGGCATCGTGGGACTCAGACATGGAGTTTCCGATCAGCTGGTGGGGAGCTGAGTCTGGAGTTTTTCTCAACGATTACTGGGCCAACGACGACGCTTCGGATCTGGGTCATAACGGGGATTTGGCCTGGCGTGATGCGACCCGGACGATGCTCAACGGTGCAGGCAGCGATCGCAACGTGGTCATCTGGTCGTGGTGCGGCGGTGTCGGTGACAATTCTCCGGCGGGTATTCGAGCCTATCTTGACGCCATGAATCAGTTGGAACAGGAATACCCCGATGTTGTCTTCGTCTATATGACCGGTCATCTGGAGGGAACGGGTTCAGGCGGCAATCTTCACCAGCGCAACGAGCAGATTCGGGCCTACTGTTGGGACAACAACAAGGTGCTCTTTGATTTTGCCGACATCGAGAGCTACGACCCCGACGGCATGACGAATTTCATGGAGCTGTATGCTACCGACGGCTGTGAGTACGACAGCGACGGGGACGGGAATCCCTGGGGCGACGGCAATTGGGCCGACGAATGGCTCGCGGCCAATTCAGGCAATGACAGGGCTTCCCAGGCAGGCCACTGCGATGACTGTGCCCATTCGCAGGCTCTCAATTGTGTGCAGAAGGGCCATGCCTTCTGGTGGCTGATGGCACGTCTGGCAGGGTGGGACGGGCACGGGGTCGCTATGACCTACAGCACGTTGATTCCGGCCGTTGCCCACGCGGACGGGGCTGGAGATTCCACCTGGCGCTCGGACGTGACTGGCGTCAACCTCGGATCAGTTGCGGCGGATCTGACCATGAATTTTGACGATGGAAGCAACGGTTTACCGATCGTTCGCAGCCGGATCTTGGAACCAGGTGAAACCTGGACATCGATCGATACCGTCGAGAGCCTCTTCGGGTCCCAAGGCGCCGGCGTGATCACCGTCGAGGCCTCCAGCTCGGTCGCCATCAACGCTCGGACCTACAATCTGATGACCGACGGCGGGACCTTCGGTCAGTTTCTGCCGGGCCTTGAAGTCGGGAACGCAATCCCCGAAGGCATGACCGGTTGTGTGATGGGCCTCAGGGAGAATAACGAGTGGCGCTCCAATCTGGGCCTGGTCAACCTCGGAAAGCAACCGGCGACTGTTCGGGTGCGCATCTTCGACGCGGCTGGAACCCAGATCGGGCAGACCCTTCAGCGTACAATCCCGGCCCGGGGTTGGAAGCAGATCGACAAGGTGATCCTGGCCGCGGGGTCTGGAGAGCAGGATCTCGCATACGCCATCGTTGAGCCCGTAACGATCGGCGCGGCCATCTGGGCCTACGGATCTGTCGTCGACAATACCACCGGGGACCCGACGACCATTCCGGTCGTGTGGCGCCAACAAGGCTGAACCACGAAGGAAAAGCCGTACGAGCCGGGCCTCCAGATCACTTGATGCAACGGGCGAGACGCCCGTCGCTACTATGTGTCAACTCTTCGGTTCAATCGTCTTCCTGCAATCTATCCCGATTTGTTTGCATGCCACCGCCCCGAAGGGGCCATGCAATTCGTCCGACGAATTGCTATAGTTCTCGCCGTTCGGCGTAGCTTACGCTGAGATCAAAGGAGTTCCCATGAATCAATCAGCCCTCGCCTTGCTGGCCTGTTCCGTTCTCGTTATTGCTACCGGATGCAACTGTGACCAGTCGTGTACATCTGACGGTGGCGACAACCCGCTTCTTGTCGAGAGCACGCTGCCTTTCGGTGCGCCGCCTTTTGACCAGATCGAAGAGGTGCACTTCACGCCGGCCTTTGAGGAGGCGATGGCGGTCCACAATGCCGAGATTCAGGCGATCGTCGATCAGACCGACGAACCGACGTTTGCCAATACGATTGAGGCGTTGGACCTCTCCGGTCGCCTTCTCGACAGCGTCCGGTTGATCTTCCTCAATATCAACGCCGCCAACACCTCCGAGGGAATCCAGGCCATTGCCAAGGAGATCAACCCCAAGCTGGCGGGCCATCGTGATGACATCTTGATGAATGATGGGCTCTTCGTCCGGGTCAAGGCGGTCTATGACGCCCGCGAAGAGATGGACCTCAATACCGAGTCGGCACGACTGCTGGACAAGCATTACAAGAAATTCGTCCGCGGCGGCGCCAACCTCGGGCCTGAGGCCAAGGCCCGACTCAAAGAACTCAACGCCGAATTGACGACCCTCTCGACTCAGTTTGGTGAGAATCTTCTCAAAGAGATGAACTCGGTCGCCCTCCTGATCTCAGACGAGGCCGACCTCGCCGGTCTGCCGCAGTCCGTCCGTGATGCGGCTGCAGCGGTGGCGACAGCCCAGGACCATGAGGGGGCCTGGGCCTTCAACCTTCAGCGTACCAGTTGGACACCGTTTTTGCAGTTGTCTGAACGGCGGGACCTGCGTGAGAAGCTCTACCTGGCCTATACCAATCTCTGTGCGGGTGGGGGAGAGACCGACAACCGGGTTCTGGCCTCCCGTATTGCCGCTCTTAGAGTGGAACGGGCGCGGGTGTTGGGTTTCGAGAGCCATGCGGCCTACGTCATCGATGACAACATGGCCGAGACGCCGGAGCGGGTTTACGAACTGCTGAACACCTTGTGGACGCCGGCCCTGGCCAAGGCAAAGACTGAGTTGGCCGAACTCCAGTCGCTGGCAGACCGCCTGGGTGACGGCATCACGTTGGAGATGTGGGACTGGTGGTACTACTCGGAGAAACTGCGTGCGGCCAAGTACGATTTCGACGAGAGTGTGGTCAAGCCCTACCTCGAACTCTCAAAGGTTCGGCAGGCGGCTTTTGACGTTGCGGGGAAGCTCTGGGGTTTGCAGTTCATCGAACGTGCCGATCTGCCGGGTTACCATCCGGACCAAGTAGCTTTTGAGGTCCAGAATGCCGATGGGTCCCATGTTGGGGTCTTCTACACCGACTACTTCGCCCGTGAGAGCAAGAGGGGCGGGGCATGGATGGAGGACGTTCGTCGCCAATGGAAAGTTGACGGCAAGGACATTCGGCCGATCGTTACCAACACATGCAACTTCTCCAAGCCCAGCGAGGGGAAGCCGGCCCTTCTCAGTTTGAATGAGGCGACCACACTCTTCCACGAGTTCGGCCACGCCCTTCACGGTCTCTTGTCGGATGTGACCTATTCGAGCCTTTCCGGGACCAATGTTGCCCGCGATTTTGTCGAATTGCCCTCCCAGATGATGGAGAACTGGGCCTTTGACCCGGAAGTCCTGCCGACCTACGCCCGCCATGTTGAAACCGGTGAACCCATCCCGGCCGAATTGATCGAGAAGTTGCAGAAGGCCAAGCAGTTCAATCAGGGTTTTGCGACCACCGAGTACCTGGCGGCCTGCATCCTCGACATGGATTGGCATTCGCTCGACGAGCCGGTTGCCCAGGATACGGAGGCCTTCGAAAAGGCGTCGATGGATCGCATCGGAATCATCGAGGAAATTGTGTCGCGCTATCGCACGCCCTATTTTGGCCATATCTTCTCAGGCGGTTATTCGGCGGGTTATTACAGCTACGTATGGGCCGAGGTTCTGGACGCCGATGCATTTGAGGCCTTCAAGGAAGCGGGAGTTTTCGATACTGATCTGGCCAAGAGCTACCGCGAGAACATTCTTTCGAAGGGTGACAGTGAAGACCCGATGGTGTTGTATGAGCGCTTCAGGGGCGCCGTACCCTCGATCGATGCCCTCGTCGCACGGAGGGGGCTGGGGAAGTAGCTATCAGCCGTCAGCTATCAGCTCTCAGTTGTTGTCAGCTTGGCAACGGCAAAGAGTGGAATGAGGTTGGCCGTTGAGGCCTTGTAGTGACGCACTGGCGTTCAAGGAGCTGATAGCGGACAGCTTCTAATAATGATCCCCGATCGCGAGGTACCATCGACTTCGTCCGCCTTCGGTGTAACCGTAGCCCATGTAGAGGGGGCCGATCGGGGTCTCCGCGCCGATGAAAGTGGTGCCGAACCTGACGAGTCGTAGGCGCCGGTGGGGGAGAGTCTTTGATTGCCCGGCAAGAACAAGGGCCACGAGGATGATGATTATATTGAGCATGAGCTTGTTGTGTTAGCCCAATCTATTGTCCCTGGTCGGAGGGCGCCCCGGTTGGAGCCTGGGCAGATCCCGCGAGGCGCTCGAGCCGGGCGAGCACGAGGCGGCGGTTGACCTTGGCCCCAAGAAGGTCTGATTCGGCCTGGGCGAGTTCGGCCTGCGCTTCGAGTTCTTTGGTGTCGAGCTCCATGCCCTCCTCGACGAGGTCCGCCGCCAGTTGCAGGGCCTCGAGCCTGAAGGTCCGCGCTTGTGTTGCCAGATCGACAAGGGCGTCGGCGTGCCTAAGGTTGGCCAGTTCGGTGCGGATCTCCCGTTCAATCTTCTTGCAGATGCGGCTCGCGTTGGCTTGGGCCTGTTCGTGCAGGGCTTTGCTCTGCCGGAGTTGGGCCTCGCGTTCGCCGAAATCGACCGCAGACCAGGCAAAGGTCAGGCCGATCAGGCCAAACTGCCGGGGGATGACCGGCAGACCGCCCTGCAGAACGAGGCTCGCGAATGCGTTGATGTCGGGGGTCTTTGCCTGGTCGGCCGCCTGCTCGCCGAGGGTTGCCATACTTTCGGTCCGCCTTGCGCTGAGGAGCTCGGGGTTGTATTCCTGGGCAGAGGCAAGGTAGGTCTCGAAAGTCTGCGGGGGAGGCGAGGGGGGCAGGTCTTGGCTGACCCGGGTCGGTTGCTCGGCAGGTCGCCCAACGAGGTCGTTGAGAGCCAGACGGAAACGATCATGTTCGGCGGCGGCCTCCACCTGATCGGCTCGCGCTTTCATCAATTCTGCGGACAGGCCGGAGGCCGCGAGCGGCAGTGCCTCCCCAACCTCGACGGCGTTTTGAACATGTCGTAATTGTGCTCCGGCCGCCGCGATCCGGGTTTTGGCTGTGACGATCTTCCGGTCGGCGACCAGGAGGCCGTAGTACAGCTCTTCGACGCCGTAGCGAATCTCGGCCTCGATGGAGGCGGCCTCAGCCTCGGCGAGTGATGTCTGGGCCCGTGCGACATTGATTCCCGTGTTGATTTGCCCCTGTTGGCTCAGTGGCTGTACGGCGGTCAGTGTCAGGCCGTAGAACCAGTCATCGCCCTGCAAGATAGAGACGTCTTTCGACGGAATCGGCATCAACTCCTCGATGGCCTCCCCCCATTCCGGGTGGTCGATGAAATCGGCGAAAGCCTCGTCGAATGCGCCCTTTCCGATCTTCTCGTCGATCGGGTTGGTATTGTAGCCACCGGTGCCGGCCACCAGGATCCGCATTTTCTTTTTTGAGGAGATTTCATCGATCTTGGCCTGTGCCTCGTCGACCTTGGCCCGGGCGATGCGGGCGCCGTCCGAGTATTCCAGTGCCGAGGCGATCGCCTCGTCGAGGCGGAGAGTTTCCTGAGAGGCGCATGGTCGAGCGGGATGGATCAACAGGAGAACAAAGAAAAAGATCACCGCGAGGATAGGCAAACATCGCCTCATGGATTCTCTCCTTCCGGCTCGGCCAAGAGGGCTGGACTACGACTCATGACCTGGGCGTAGACGACGGGCACGATAATGAGTGTCATGACCATGGAGAAGATGACTCCGACCGCAAAGACGCTTGCCAGCGGCGCCCACAGGGGCGAACCCGAGATGATCATCGGCACCACGCCGACCGCTGCTGCCATCGAGGTGAGGAAGATCGGCCGCATGCGCCTTTCGCCCGATGCCAACGCCGCCTCACGTGGGGCAAGCCCGTGGTCCCGCACCAGTTCGTCGCCATAGTCGACGAGAATGATCGAATTCCGGATGACGATGCCGATCAACGAGATCAGGCCCACCGACGCGGTGAAGCCGAAGGGATTGCCCGAAAGCAGTAGGCCCAAAACTGCCCCGAACAGGCTCAAGGGAATCGCCAACATGACGATCAGCGGCTCGGTTGCATTGCCGAACTGGATCAGGAGAATGAAAAAGACCAGCAGTCCACTGATGGCGACGGCCTTCGCCATCTTGGCGAAAGTCTGCATCTCGCCCTCGTACTCACCACCGATTTCCACCCTGTAGCCGGGAGGAAGGTCGAGTTCCGCGAGGTGTGGCTTGACCTGGGCGAGCACGTCGGCTGGAAGTACACCGATCTCGGTGTGGGCTTGAACGGTCAGTGTTCGGAGCCCATTTCTGCGCGAGATCTTCCGATTGTGCCAACGCGGCTCGAGCTGCACCATCTGGCGCAGAGGCACTGCTGCCGAGGTCAGCGGCGACCGAAGCGTGAAATTCTCGAGGTCCTCAAATTGCTGCCGATGTTCGTCGTCAAGCCGAAGCACGATGGGAACCGCCGTTTCTCCGTCCCACAGGCGGGAGACCGGCGCTCCCTCGAAGGCCACCGCAACCCTGCGAGCGATTGCTTCAGAGGTGAAGCCGAGGCTGCCTGCAACCTCGTCGTCGATCCGTAGGTTGACGAAGTAGCCCTGATCGAAGTCGGTACGAACAAGGCGGCTGCCGGGCACTGAGCGCAACCAACCGCCGACCTGTTTTGCCAGTTCTTCGAGCACCGGTATCTCGTAGCCCACCAGCCGAACCTCCACCGGCGCCCCCACCGGGATTCCCTGTTGGAAGCGCTGAACGTTGACATCTGCCTCGGGAACTACATGCAGCAGTGTTTTCTGGTAGTCGGCGACAACCTTGTCGGTCTCTTTGACCGAAACGGTATTGACCAGCAACAGGGCGTAACTCGGGCGCGGGAAGACCGGTGCAAAGCTGTAGTAGACGCGTGGCGGCGAGGCGCCCACGAAGGCTGCGATGTCGGTAATGCGCTC
Source organism: Thermoanaerobaculales bacterium (assembly GCA_029932545.1). Classification (GTDB taxonomy): domain Bacteria; phylum Acidobacteriota; class Thermoanaerobaculia; order Thermoanaerobaculales; family Sulfomarinibacteraceae; genus DAOWGJ01. The sequence goes on from JAOZPW010000003.1 coordinate 23,433, forward strand.
ATCGTCGGCCAGGGTCTGCTCGACCATGCGAACGGCGCCTTCGGTCACCTCGAAAGGAGTGCCGAGCGGCATCTCCACCTCGATGACGAACTGTGAGCGTTCCGCTGCGGGGAAGAACTTCTCGTCCACAAGAAGCATCATTGCCGCACCGACGGCGATAACGATGACAGCAGCTGCAATCGTCAGCAAAGGCCGGGACATCGCTGCCGACAGGATCCAGCTATAGGCCTGCTGGACCTGACCGAGGATTCCGTGGGGGGCCGCCTCCTGGTCCGAATCCTCTCCGGACTTCAATCCGGTGTGGATAAATGTGTAACAGAGAAAGGGGGTCAGCAGCATGGCGACGACAAAAGAAGCGGAGAGAGAGATTGCAACCGTAATCGGCAACGCGACGATGAACTCGCCGACCGCGCCGGTCAGCACGAATGCGAGAGGCACGAATGCGGCGATGATTGCCACGGTCGCGGTCAGTACCGGGACGAAGAGTTCACTGGCCGACCTCCAGGCCGCCTCGTAACGGTCCAGGCCTTCGTCGAGCTTCTCGACGTAGTTGTCGGCGATCACGATGGCATCGTCAACGACCATGCCGAGGACCACGATCAGGGCGGCCAGTGACACCTCGTGAAGCTCGATCCCTAACAGGTCAAGGGCCGCAAAGGTGAAGGCAACGGTAACTGGGATGGCCATCGCGGCAATCGACGCGACCCTGAAGGGCAACAGCACCATGGTCACCAGGATCACAGCGCAGATGGCAATCAGGAACTCGCGAACGAAGTCGTTGACGCTGTCGGCTACAACCTGCGGTTGGTCGTTGATTGTCGTGAACTCGATATCCGGCGGCAGCCACCTTCGGACCTCGTCGAGCTTTTGTTGCACCTCTTTGCCGTAATCGACGATGTTATGGCCCGGTTGCATCTCGACAGCGAGGACCATGGCCGGGGCATCCTCCCCGTTGATTCGGATCGTCGAGGTCGGCTCGCCGCGTCGCCTCTCAATCTGGGCCACATCGCCGATCCGCACAACCTCGCCAAAAGGTGTGGTCAGCACCCGCTGCCTGCGAATGTCTTCTACCGTCGAGTAGGCGCCGGTCGTATGCAGGGGAATCACACCGTGCTCGGTCTCGAGGGCGCCGGTGAAATCGACGACGTTCTGTGTTCGCAACACCGCCACAACCTGGTCGAGACCGACGGCAAAGTGGGCCAGGCGCTCGGAATCGGCTGTGACGTAGATCTTCTCGGGGCGGTAACCAAAGGACCACACCTTGCCTGTCGCGTCGAGGCTGCGAATCTCGTCGGAGACGCGATCGAGAGCACGCTGGAGCTCCTCGTACGACCGCTTCGGGGAGTGAGCAGAGATCAACAGGGCTACCACATCGCCAAAATCCGAGTCCACCAGTGGCCCGATCACACCGTCCGGGAGCACGATGAGGCGAAGCTCGGCGAGACCGATCTGGAGTTCGGACCAGACCGTGTCGGTACTCTCGACCCACTCGTTGAGCTGGACCGTCACCACCGCGAGACCGTCGCGACTGACTGAGGAAGTATTGGCCTGGTTCACTTCCGCCTTCGAGAAAAGGTAAGCCTCGAGTTTGCGCGTCAGTTGCTGTTCGACCTGTTCTGCCGTCGCTCCTGGGTAGAGGGCGATGACCAACCCGTCGAAGATGGTGATTTCGGGGGTCGCCCGCCGCGGCATAGTCAACAGGGCGTGAACACCTGCCGCCAGAAGCAGGAGACTGACAACCACAACAACCCTGTGCTGCCTCAGTGCAATCCGGATTGGGTTCACGGAGTCTCCGTAACCACGCTGACGACTGAACCGTCTGAGAGCCGGTGTTGTCCCCCGATTACCACGATGTCGCCGGCCTCGAGTCCCTCGGTCACAACGACCTCGACGCCCTGCAGGCCGCCGACCGTCACAGGCCGTCGGCTGACAGAGGTTCCGTCACCCTGCATCCGGTAGACGAAAGGCCTGCCCTCGGGAGTGGTCAGGATAGCCTGTCCGGGAACCGTCGCAGACCTGGCCTCGCCGTCCACCTGGATTCTGGCCATCGCCACGGTGCCGGGTCGCAGGACTCCTTCAGGGTTATCGAGGCCGATCGTGACCTTGAAGGTGCGCGACAAGACCGCAGCCACCGGTTGTATTCCCTCGACCCGGCCCGAAAACAGCTGTCCACCGAGGGCCGGAATCTCCACCTCGGCCTCCTGCCCCAGTGCCACAGCCGAGATGTCGGACTCGGGTACGGCCACCGCAGCCTTGATGTGATCGACAGCAATGATTGCCACGACCGGCAGACCTGGGGCCACCACAGTTCCCTTTTCGACCCGCCGGTGTGACACGATCCCGTCGAGGGTGGAGCGAAGTACCGTATGCGCCACCTGGTCACGCAGTATTTCGGCGTTGGCACGCGCCTCGGCAAGAGCGGACTCGATTCGGCCGAAATCGTGGCGCGTCAGGCTGCCCTTTGCATACAGGCGTGAGAGGCGTCCGTGCTCAGCCTCGATTTCGCCCAGTTTGGCTTCGGCAATTGCGAGCGCGTGCTTGAGGTCGGTGGCGTCGAGGGTCGCCAGCACCTGGCCCTGGCGTACCGCCTGTCCCTCATGCAGTGGCATCTCTTTGATTCGCCCGCCAACCTCGAAGCCGAGTTCGACCTCGATCCCAGCCTCGAGTACGCCGGAAACCGAAATGGCACGCGGAACGGCAATGATGGCCACTTCGCGTACAGTGACCGGGGGCGGTACAGGGTTGGACACGCTCTTCGTGCCGCCGCAGCCCACAAGGAGCAGGGGTACGCTAATAAAGACAGCAGCTTTGAAAACTGATCGATTCATGATGATGGATGATATCTTAATCCAACCCACAGTGGGTTTTTTGGGTTTGCCGACAGAGATGCAACGGGCGAGACGTCCGCCGCCACAGTTGAGGTCTCGTTCGTGGCGGCGACCGGCTCAGTTGCCGTATTGAGGGGCTGACAGGGCTTTTGTCTCGATGCTCCGAAGCAGCGCGTGGAGAGGTCGCTAACGAACGACCGGCCCCACATAGGTCGGATCCCCGGTTGTCTTCAGCAGTGTTGTTCATCAATGTTCCGCTGCAATAAAAGGCGCCTTGTACCGTGAAACGGGCGGTCGAGCGGATCTGGTCCCGCCAAAAGAAATTCCAAGGCAGTCAGCCTGCCGGTTGGAAGAATTGCTTCCCAGTAAACCGGAATCGCTGGGCTAAAAATGATCCCCGATCGCGAGGTACCATCGACTTCGTCCGCCTTCGGTGTAACCGTAGCCCATGTAGAGGGGGCCGATCGGAGTTTCGGCGCCGATGAAGACGGTGCCACCGTAGAGGAGTTCGTCGAAGGATGCTGATTTGTCGAGGAAAAAGGTATTGCCGGCCTCGAGACTGATTCCTGTGTAGAGCCGGATTGAAATACCGGCGAGGTCGATTTTCTTCAGGCGACGGTAGCTCTGGATTCTGGCCAGGACGAGGGTGTCGCCGTAGAGCTCCTCGTTGCCCAAACCCGAGAGACGTCCGGGGCCCCCCAGAAAGAAGAGGTCGGTGAAGTTGTTGACTGTAGAATCCTGGTTTTCTCCGTATTCGAGGTAGGGAACGACTGTGTATTCTCCGAAGCTCCAGGCCTTGCCCATCGCGAGGGAAAATTGTGTCTGATCACTCTCAGAACCCATGGCATCGAGGGTGCGGGTCAGCCTGATCCTGGTGTCACTGCCGGAGCGCGGGAACATGACCGAATCCTCGGTGTCGTGCCAAAAGGTCAGGTCGAAGCCGGCCCGGGTTTTTTCGAAATTGGGGAAGAGCGGATCGCCAACCTGGAGGTCGAGCTCATTGTCTGAGTAGAAAGCACCCAGCCGAATCTCGCTGTGGTTGCCCAGGACCCGCCCCCCGGCCACCCTGATTTCCTGTTGAATCAGGTTGTAGGTTGCCCAGGGACTCTCATTTACCCAGATGTCCTGGCGTTTTCGAGAGAATTTGATCGATGGGGCGACAAACCAGCGAAGCCTGGGGCCCAGGGGCTGGTAGAACTCGCTCACGAGCTGAGAGCTTGAACCAATTTCCAGGAGCGTTTCCCACTCGCCGTCCTTCCCGTTGGCCGGCAACATCTGGTGGCGTACTGAAAGGGTGTACTCGCCGTTACCCTCAAAATCGTCGAAGATGCCCAGGCCCAACTGAAATGAATGCCGGCCGTAGGGTGGCGGTGGGGCGTCGATTACCAGTTCCTGCACACCGTCGACGTCGTCTACATGAAAGGAGATGATGTCGGAGTGGCGGAGGTGGTAAAGGCGCATGATGTCCCGCCGGAGTTCTTCGGGGTCGAGGTCGGCAGGTGGCTGGATGCTCAGCGAGTTCATGGCGACGGGTTCGTTGATGAGACCGGATCCTTCCAACCGCACGCGATCGATATGGATTGTGTCGGTCGGTGGGCGTCGCTGTCGCCGGAGGAATGCTTCCCAGTCTGCAGATGAGGCCACAAAGGGGAGGAGCTGATCGGTCGCGGCTCGAGCGGCCGTTTCTCCGAGAGCGACAGTCTCTGTGGCCCGGTCGAATGCCATAAAAGAAATGTCGCCCAGGTCAGGACGGATCAACACATCGTTCGGCTGAAGCCTTGCAACGTCTTCAACCCGATTGCTTACGGTCAGAAGTGCGTTGAGTTTGTTGTAGATATCGAAGAAATTCTTCAGGTTCTCGTCATCACTGGTGATTGGGCTGCTGATATCGATCGCGATGATGTTCTTGGCGCCCAGACCTTGCGCAATGCCGACGGGGAGATTAGCCACCGACCCACCATCGACCAGTTGTTGGCCGTCGAGAATGACAGGGGGGAACATGCCGGGAATCGACATGCTGGTGCGCATTGCATGAGCCAAACTTCCGGAGTCAAGAATGACGGCCTCTCCGGTCTTGATGTTGGTCGCCACCGCCCGGAAGGGAATAGGCAGGCGATCGAAGTCCCGTTCAGGCCGGCTCCGGGCCTCCAGGGTTTGCAGCAGGATCTCCATGCTCTGTCCACTGATCAGGCCGGCAGGAAGGTAGAAACCGTCCTCGTCAAGGTGGAGCCGGGCGTCGATCAGAAAGGGCCTGTCATCCTGTTTGCGCCGGAAGCTCAGTTCGTTCCGAGGCACCTTGTCGGTGAAGACTGCATTCCAGTCAATCGAGACCAAGAGCTCCTCGATCTCGTCCGGGGACCATCCTGCGGCATAGAGTCCGCCGACGATTGAGCCCATGCTGGTGCCGACGACCATGTCCGGGGCGATGTGCATCTCCTCGAGGACCCTGATAACCCCGATGTGGGCCGCGCCTCGGGCGCCGCCTCCGGAAAGAACCAGGACCAAATCCGGTCCGTCCTCGGGCGGATTCTCGGCGGCTGGAACCTGCCCTGCGCAGGCTAGTCCTATGATGGTCATCGTTGATATCAGGCGCCCGAGGTTGCGGCTCATAGATCCTCCACTCAGCTGATGCCCCATCGTACCTGAT
>JAOZPW010000003.1:28917-30688 GCA_029932545.1 Thermoanaerobaculales bacterium
AACCAGGACCAAATCCGGTCCGTCCTCAGGCGTAGACTGAGATGTCTGAGCTTGCGTCGTCCCGGTCAGGCCGATGATGAGAATCGTCGATATCAGGTAAACAAGGCTGCGTTTCATGGGTCCTCCACTCCGTCGATGCTGCAATCGTACCTGATTGGTTTGTGGTTTGTTTCAAAAGTTGGGGTGAGGGATCAGGGATCAGGGGACAGGTATCAGGGGACAGGGATCAGGGATTAGGGATCAGGGGACGGGGGACAGTCGGGAACGGGAACGGGCTCGGGCACGGGAGTGTGAGGCGAACTCTCCCTGTCTTTCGTGGCATGAAGCGCACGGGACCGGTATCCTCGGTGGACCGATGGATTATCGCAACGATTCCGAGATCTGGGTCTTTCACCTCAAGCGCGGTGGGGGTCACGCAGTTCTGACCTGGCTAGCCAAGTCAGCTGCACAACCGGTGTATCACCTGAATAACGTTTTTTCCAAGCCCTTCAAGGTGCGGTGGCGCAAGGAAAAGATCTTCCGGGCGATCTCCGATCCGGCGCGTCGAGACGGCAAGACCAGGGTCTTTGGCGCCGATCTCGACCCTGCCCTCGGATGGCGCGAGGTTGCCGTGATGCCCAAGGAGGTCCTACTCTGCAATTTGGAGAATTTCCCCCTTGATCGAGTGCCCGGTGAACCGCTCTTGACCGGAGGCGCTGCTTCGATCATCGGTCAGAGCCGGCGCCGCATCAATGTGCTGATCCTGAGGGATGCTTTCAATACCTTTGCCAGCGTCAAAAAGGGCAAGAGGCGAATGCGCGCCCGGCTTCATCGTTTCTACACACCGAACTGGAAGGTCTACGCTCGGGAATTCCTTGGTGAGACGGCTTTTCTCGGCCCCAACACGATCATGATCAGCTACAACCGGTGGTTTTCCGACCGGGACTACCGCCAGGAAATCGCGGGTCGTTTCGGGTGGATCTCCCATGAAAAAAGCCTCGACGAGGTAACGGGTGATGGCGGCGGTTCATCATTCACCGGCCAGAGCTTTCAGACCAGGGCTCGTGACATGGACGTCACCGGGCGGTGGCGGCACTTCGCCGACGACCCGGATTATTTGGAGGCCCTGGACGACGAGACGATCGAACTGTCCAACAGGATCTTCGGTGATGTGACCGAGGGTGAGATTCGGACCGGTGGAGACTGATGGGGTTTGATCTTCTGGAAAAGAACCTCCGGCAGCGCATCGGTGCGGGAGGGGGAATTTCTGCCGTCAGGGCGCCCCTGAGAGCCTGCCCTCTCGGGGCCCATGTCGATCATCAGGGGGGCGAGGTAACCGGTCTGGCCCTCGATCATGGTGTTGATTTGCTGTTCAAGCCCAGAGATACGCCCATTGTCACTCTCGAGAGTGTTGGTTTTTCCGGTGTCATTGAGATTGATCTCCGTCGAGTGGGTGAGCGACAGGGTGATTGGGGGGATTACCTGTGGGCGGTTGCTGCTGAGATGGGGGAGGTTTTTGATCTTCATTGGGGATTCGACGGGGTCATGCAGGGGGATCTGGTCGGCATGGGTGTCAGCTCATCTGCCGCAGTCATGGTCGCCTACTGCCTGGCCCTGGCCGGGGTCAACCAAATAGAGATGAGCCGTCCCGAAATCGCCCGGCTGATCCAGCGAGCGGAAAATCGATACATCGGGGTGGCCAGCGGTCTGCTGGACCAGTCGGTCATTCTTTTTGCCGAAGTCGAGAGCCTGACACACATTGATTGCCGGGATTTTGCCGTATCCCAGATTC
>JAOZPW010000003.1:30698-32246 GCA_029932545.1 Thermoanaerobaculales bacterium
AGCCGCGGCAATCCTGCTGCGTCGGGCCGGTGCTGAACCCGGGCTCGATCCTGTGCTGTCCGATGTTGCCCTGGAAGTTTTCGAGCAGGAAGGTCGGAGATTGCCGGGAAATCTGCGACGGCGGGCGGCCCATTACTTCGGTGAGATTGCGAGAGTTCACGATGGCATTGAGGCTTGGCGTCGGGGCGATCTCGGGGCCTTCGGCGCCTTGGTGACCGCCTCGGGTGAGAGTTCGATCGTCAATTACCAGTGCGGGACCCCGCCGCTGGTGGCGTTGTTTGAGGCTCTGCGGGACGCCCCCGGTGTCTTCGGTACCCGTTTTTCGGGTGCGGGTTTTGGTGGCAGTTGTGTGGCGTTGGTCGAGGCCGGTGCGGCCGATGACATCATTGAACGAGTCGCCCGAACCTACCGGGGGGCCTTTCCCGATCTTGCGGCTCATGCGCGATCGGTGATCTGCCGCCCGGCCGGCCCGGCTGCGGTCATGAACGCGGAGGAGTTCTCGTGAAGGCGGTGATCCTGGCCGCCGGTCGTGGGACGCGCCTCGCTCCCGTCACCGACGATCGCTCGAAGGCGATGGTGCCGGTTCTGGGCAGGCCGCTGGTCGATAGGGTCGTCGAGACGTTGGCCGTCAACGGCTTGCGGGACCTTGTGATGGTCATCGGTCCGGATGACGAGGAGATCAGGCAGTTTTTCACGGCAGTCTCGTCGCTGGACCTCTCAGTGGAGTTTGTCGTTCAGGAAGAACGCCTCGGCATGGCCCATGCCCTCAGCCTGGCCGCACCGTTGATCGACGGTCCCTTTGTCGTTTCGGCCTGCGACAGTCTCAAGCCGGTCGAGCACATTGCGGCTTTGTTGCATGCAGGGTCACAGGCCGACGGCGCCTTGAGCCTGATGGAAGTGGCTCCGGAGAAAACCTGTCTGGCCGCTCCGGTTGAGATGGACGAAGACTGTGTCATCAGTCGCATCGTCGAGAAACCCGCGCCGGAAGATGCTCCGTCGAATACCGTCAGCCTGCCGTTGTATCTCTTGCCGATGCGGGCCTTGGAGCTGTTGGCGGTGCAAGGACGATCGGCCCGGGGAGAGTACGAGTTGCAGGATGCCATCCAGGCCCTGGTCGACGAGGGTTCACGGATTATTGGCGTCAAGACCGACCAGCGCCTCCAGGTCTCGACACCCGAGGATCTGCTCGACCTCAACCTCCGCTTTCTCAATCAGAGCCCTGGCGGCCGAGTACCTGAGTCCATCCCTGATGGCACAATGATCCAGGATCCCGTCTGGATCGACGATGGCGTCATCCTCGGCAGCAATTGCCGTATCGGGCCCGATGTGGTTCTCGAACGTGGTTGTGTTTTGGGCGACTGCGTGCGCGTCACCGGCTCGATGGTCTTGAGGCACGCTCTGGTGCCTGATGGCCTGGAAATTGACGGCCAGGTTGTCGCGGGGGAGTAGGGGTTACAGGGGTCAGAAACGGGTGGACACGGGGGTCCACCCCAACAGGCGGTGGTGAAATCGTAGGGGTGGACCCCCGTGTCCGCCCGATCCCGCATT
>JAOZPW010000123.1:0-7807 GCA_029932545.1 Thermoanaerobaculales bacterium
GGGACGACACGGACAGGACCCATGATTTCAAGCCTTAGGTGTGAGTGTTCCCTAAGTTAGCGCGTATGGGGGTCCGCCCCTACAAATTCCCGGGTGCGTTCCATGATCCTGTAGGGGTGGACCCCCGTGTCCACCCAAGCCAAGACTCATTGGTTCTTTGACATCACATCATGATGGCACTACAGTTGATACAGAGGGAGACACCATGCTCAGAACTCAAGTTCAGTTCACCGAAGAACAGCACCGACGGCTGCGGGCCTTTGCCCGGCAAAGAGGCGTGTCGGTGGCTGAGGCCGTCCGTATCAGTGTGAGTCACCTCCTTGATGGCGATGTGCCGGATCGGCAAGAGTTGTACGCCCGTGCTGCGGGGTTGATCGGGAGCATGGAGGACCGGGATGGTGCGACTGATCTGGCGTCTCACCATGATGACTACCTTGACGAGGCATATCAGTGAGCCGGGTCTTCGTCGACACGAGCGCGATATTCGCCCTTCTTGTTCCAACCGATAAGGCGCATCGTACGGCGGCAAAGGTGTTTGAGCGGCTCCGTTTTCAAGAAGCGACTCTTGTTACGACATCGTATGCGTTGGTCGAGACCTACGCGCTGCTGGGGAATCGAGTCGGCCGTGAAGCAGTCGAGGTCTTCCGGGAGGGCTTTGCCCCGCTGCTGGACGTCGTTTGGGTGGACCGTGAACTTCACGAACGAGGCCTTGACATGATGGTGACCAAGGCCCGAGGGGTCAGCCTGGTTGACGCAGTGTCATTCGTTTGTATCAGAGGTGAAAAGGTTGATGAGGTCTTCGCATTCGACCGGCACTTCGAGCAGGAGGGGTTTGTGATACTTGGGGCATGAGATGGCGGGCCAAGGCCCATCCTACTTATTGTTCCCCCTCGCGTCTTTGCGTTAACTCTCTTCTTCTACACGCTCAAACACAACCGGTGCCACCCCGGACTGCAGCCGAGCGGCTACGGCGTTGATCCTGTCTCCGTCTGGTGATGCGAAGGTCATGATGAACCGGTCGCCGAGACCTTCGGCGTCGAAGTGGAAGATGAAGGTCTCGCCGGTCAGGTGTTCCAGCCACCCGGCGAGGTCACGAAACTCACCCGTCAGGTCACCGTCTTCCCGGAAATTGACCGTTAACCGTCCGTAGGCGGGGTGGTCGTAACTTCCGACATAGCCATCCAGCGGGAAGGTCGGTGGCACGTTGAGGTCCTTCAACGCGTTGATGCGGGTCCACTCCGCATTCTCGAGCTCGAGCAGAGTGTGGTGTTCCTCACGGTAACGCTTGTTCCAGTTGATTTCGTTGAGACCCAGCAGCCGGTCGAAGACCCACCTGGAGATCACCTCTGGGACCCGGTTTCGGGAGCGATTGGTCAAGACAACAATGCCGATGTCCTCGAACGGCAAGAAGGCGACCAGGGAGTAGAATCCGTCGATTGAGCCTACGTGGTGCACCATCAGACGGCCTCGGTATGTCTGTGCAAACCAGCCCAGAGCATAGGCGGAGAGTGGTGATTCCTGGGTGGGTGGGGTGGCCACCGTCACGATGGGTTGGTGCAGGGTCTTGAGGACTTCGTCGGGCAAAATCGTCTGTCGGTCACCGTGGCCGACCGCCAGATGGACCTTGAGCCACCGGCCCATGTCATCAGCCGATGAGCACATCGAAAGTGCTGGGCCGATGGCCCACCCCCTGTAGGGCGGCACGGACAGGGCGACATCTGATGGGCCCAGGCGATGAGGTTGTGCGACGTTGGATTCAGATTGAGGAGCCCCTTCGAAGAAGGTCCTGGACATGCCCAGTGGCCCGAGGATTCGACGTTGAACAAACGCCTCCCAGGTCGAGGCCGAGGCCTGGCCGATCAGGCGGCCCGCAACCATGTACATCAGGTTCGAGTATTGGAACCGATCCCGGAATGGGGCGCTGGATTCCAAGTAGCGAAGGCGTTCGATCATCTCATCGCGCCCGAGATCCGACCGGTACCACAGGGCGTCGTGACGGGGCAGACCGGTTCGATGAGTCAGGAGGTCCTTGAGGGTACAGTTCAGTGTTGCCTGTCCGTCACGAAGGTGGAATTCAGGGACAATGGTGCGCACGGGATCATCCCAGTTGAGCACGCCTTCTTCGACCAGCATGGCGGCCGCAGCCGCGGTGAAGGCCTTGGTCGCAGAACCGATGCCAAAGACTGTCTGTTGATTCACGGCGCGGCCATCGTGCACGCCCAGAACGCCGAAACCGCCAGAATAGATTGTGTCGTTTCCCCGGACGACGGCAACTGCCACTCCCGGAACTCCCCAGTCGGTCCTGATGCTCTCCACCAGGGCCGGCAGTCCTGCCAGCGGATCCGAATCCGCTGCCCCCACCATCCCGGGAAATCCGATGCTGACGACGAGGCAAACTACCGCCGCATGTGCAAGAGAGAGCAGTCTTCGTGGATGCGCGAGGACTATTAGTTGACATCTCACGCGCTTGTAGACCTCCTGAAAAAGACAATAACCACAGAGACACAGAGTACACAGAGAAGAAAACACAGAGGAGAGTCCTGACGGGGTCGTCAGCCCCGCCCGGCACACGGACTTCGTCCGCCTGTGGCAGAAGAGAAACGAGCTCCAAAAACCAGTTCTTGTCACCCGCCTCTCTTCTGCCCCAACACGCTTCGCGTGCAACCGGGCTCCGGGGCACATCACCTGAAACGGACCCTGTGCGCGTCCGACTGTTCGCCCATGCGGGCGAAGCCCGCGTGCAGAAGGCATGCACTTCGACGAGACGCCCTGCGTCTGAGGCGATGGGCAGGCCTTTTGCTGAGCCCGCGTAGCGGGTGGGTGAACGCTGGGAGCGCCTTCGGGCTGCACTCTGTGTTCCTCTGTGCTCTCTGTGCCTCTGTGGTGAATTTTCCGGCCGGCCCGATGGGAAGTCCAGACAATTCGGTTCCGGTTCCGTCGGCCCCTCATCATCAGTCCTCGATCTTCAGTGTGTGGCCGGCCGAGTAGGCGCCGAACTCTGGCGCATACATGCTCTGGAGCACGACCGGCGCCACTTTGAAGGTGCCGGCCATCACCGCGCGGAGCCGATAGCGGAATGTGTACTCACCGGCGGGCAGCCACTCGAAGAAGAGGTTGGACCCGGAGTCGCGGACCTCTTCGTAGGCGGCGGCGCCGAGGTCCCAACGCCAGCCGGATCGTAGGGCTTCGGGCTCGAACCCGGCGCCCCGCGGGGAACGAAGGTGCACGTATTCCGCCTCGTGGCGAGCCTTGATTCTCAGCTCGACCTCGAGTTGATCACCGACCTCGAGACTTACTCCTGGAGTCATCGGTTCCAGTACGTACTCGTCACCGACCAGTTTCCTTCGGTAAAAAGTGCGTTCGACGGCGAAGAGATCGCCGTCGCCCTTCTCAGGCAGTTTTTCGGTCGAAAAATGCCAGGTTGCCGTGGCGAAGGCAATGCCGGGTGTGTCCTTTTCGACGACGGTCGTCGCCATCGTCTCTGGGTCGATTTCGGGGCCCGGAATGATCACGCGGGCATCCTTACCGGTGAAAGCATCGGGTTCGAAGATGAAATGACGTTGAATCGGCCCCACTGTGACCTTGGCCTCTTCACGTTGACCCAGCTGTCCCTCGTGTTCCAGGTAGTGGACCAGGGCGTAGACGACCTCGGCGGTCGTTCGGGTGCTCTCCCAGTGATTGAGCTTCTTGTTGAGGTAGATCCACTGGACCAGGCCCAATCGCCGATCGTCGTCCGGGTTGAGTTCCGTCAGGGCCCGCAGGGCGACGGCGTGGGTCTCGACGGTGTCGTTGTACCAGAGCCAGGCTCGTTCCTCGGGCGCCCAGAAGGTGCCCAGGTCGCGGTCGGTCTTGGCCGAGTCCATCACCGAGTCCCAGACGAGGTGGGCGTCGGTATCCCGACCGGCCCGCTTGAGGGTCATTGCCAGATACGCCTTGAGACGGGGCGAGTGTGTTTTCCAGTGCTTGAAGCTGTAAGCGAGCATCTGCCGTCGGTCATCTGAGGTGAAGACACCGCCCGTCCAGCTCTCATCCGGGTAGGAGGAGAGCACGAAGTTGAGCCAGGTGATCGTCTCCCAGCAGCAGCCGGTATCGACCATGCGAGTGGCGATGTCGTCGAGGTAGTGGCGGTGCATGTAGGCCCATGCCTCGACGATGACGTCCTTCGGCACCTCAACCTCGAATTCCAGGGCGTGGGCGAAGCCCGCCAGGACGTAGAGGGTCATGTAGGACGAGGGTGGGCCGCCCGGCCACCATGGAAAGGCGCCCAACGAGGTCTGCACCTTCTCCAGATCGGCCAACGAGGTCCGGCGCTGGGCCTCTGCAATCTGGGGATCCAGCACCTTGATCAGATCTTCGGTTCCTTCGTCGCCGCCCCGGCTCCGTGCCAACCACGGGGTCTCTTCGAGGGCCAGTTTTCGGTTGGGGTCGTCTGCGTCCCAGGCTTCCAGGCGGGTGTCCCTTTCGGCCATTGTCTCGGCCATCGCGGCAACCGCGGGATAGCGGTCAAAGACCGAGGTGACGATTCCGGTTGACAAGAATCGGTTGAGGGTCTGCTCGGTGCATTCGTAGGGGTAGTCGATCAAATAGGGAAGGGCATCGAGCACGCCGTAAAACAGCTGGGCATCGACCGAAACGACTAGCTGATCGTGGATCAGGGTGGGGTCGTCGGCCAACATGTCCGGAAACTTCAGCTCGCGCCGGTCGGCATCTCGAAGGGCGGCAAACCGGCTCTGGAGCAGGTGCATGCGCCCGGGCAATACCGGCAGGGGGCGGATCTCGCCATCGGAGAAATCACCGGCTGTCGCTGTGACCTTGAAGCTGATCAGGCCTGGACGTGGCGGGACCTTGAGTGGGAAAACCAGAGTCGTGCCCTGTCCAGGCTCGACGGTAAACGATGTGTCGTCCGCCTTTTCCGGATCAATAGCGAAGGCCGGCCGCAGGTCTTCGCCGGTGTCGGGGTCAGTCAACTCCAAGCGCAAGCTGCCTTCGAGTGTGCTTTCCCCGGCGTTGTTGACGACAACCCGAAGGGCTGCTTCGTCGCCTTCCCGGAGGAAACGCGGAACTGCGGGCCGGACCATCAGTTCCTTGACGGTCTTGACCTGCCGATGCTCCGAGGCGCCACGGAGATCCCGGGTGACGGCGTGAACCCAGAGATTCCACTCGGTCACCGAGTCCGGCGTTTCGAACTCGATCACGACCGAGCCGTCGTTTGATGGCACCAGGTGGGGCGAGAAGAAGGCGGTCTCGGCGAAGTTGGAGCGGATCTCGGAAGCGGGTCCCTGGTCCGGCGTCGGCAGATCTCCGGAGATTTCTTCGTCGATTGCCTGTGATTCGGGTTCGCCGGCGCTCATGGCCATTGCGTCGTTTTCAACCATTGGCGCCGGCGCCGCCATGGCCATGGTTTGCATGCCGCGGGATTTCATCATGGAGCGTCCGCCTCTACGGCCGGGCCCGCCGATGCCGTAACCGTCCAGCATTCTCAGCCGATCACTGCCCAGCGACGGGGGAGACGGTACGAGGACGAAGCCGTTCTCGTCCTGCCAGGCCGAACCGGCGCGTCCCAATGTCGAATCTGCCGAGGCAAAGGCCACCAACGATGGATAGAGGTGGTCGACGGTCGGTGGGTTGTAAGGCGCAAAGAGGTCCAGGCTACGGTCGTACATCAAGGCAAGAATTTCGGCGGCGTCGCGGTCGAGGGTTTCTCCGTCGGCGCTATGGACTGTGACCCGGAAGGTCTCCTTCTGCCCCGGGCGAAGACGGTCGCGGAAGGTGGCGAATTCCAATTTGAGCTTTCGGTCATCCCACGGAACGAAAACTACAGCGTTTGAGGTGATCAATTGATGATCACGGAGCACGGTCAGGGTTGCACCGAAGCCACCCCTCAGGTCTTGATTAACGGGGATCTCGATGATTTCTTGATCCCGGCCGGCCCGAATGACCCGGCGGTCGAAGCGTCGATTCTGGCGGTAGAGTTCCAGGATCATTACCTGGCCCGGGAAGCCTGAGTGCACGAAGAGCCGGGCAGTGCCGCCGACGGCGACGGTCGGTTGTTCGGCCGCAAGGAACGCCGGCAGAAATACCCGAGTATCGGTGGGGTCTGCGATCAGGAAGCTCTCCTGTGTCTCATAGGGCGTGCCGAACGAATCTTCGGTCGTGTAGATCAGCCGGTAGGCGCCGGGTTTGAGGGACGGGATCGTCAACGATGCGGTTCCGTCCTCTCCGTGACTGAGTGTGCCTTGGGCTTTCTCCTGGTCCTCGTCCCAGGTGCTCAGGACCCGGCTGGGATCGTAGCCGGTATTCCACCGTGGTCGGGTACGGTCGCCGTCGGTGACATGGGGATTTTCGTCGTCAAGCGCAACCGGTTGTTGGGCGGGCGTCAAGGTCTGTGGTGGGTTGGCCAGGCCGACCAGACGCCAAGAGCCTTCGCCTGCGCGGGGCGTTGCGTCAAGATCGGTCCGGAGAATTGATATCTCGTGGGTCTGATGGCTCGGCACATAGCCGCCGCCGAGGTTGATCGTGGCCTCAATCGCGGTGAATCCAAGTCGGAAGGAGCGGTCGGCCGATCGGGTCTCACCGCCGGGATCGGTGGCATCGACCGTCAGCCGGAAACGGTAGGTCACACCTCGTTCAGCCTCCCTCTCGTCGGCTTCGGGTGTGAATGCGACTTCGAACCCGCCGTCAGCTTCGATGCGCCCCTCGCCTGAGGCAACAACCCTGGTCTGAGCGATCGGCCATGGCCGCCACCAGGACCACCACATTGGATAGACCGGTTCACGGGTCACCTTCCAGCGGATGTTACCCTCGGACACGGGCAGGCCGAAGTAATAATCGACCGAACCCGACAAGAGGGCAGGCCGGTTGAGTCGAAGAGCCTCTGGCGGGTCGGTGATCTCTACGGTGAAGGTCGGCCGCTTGTACTCCTCGACCCTGATCGAGGTCGATGAGTAGCCCACCGAGGTTTCCAGGGACCAACGCCCCAGCATGCGGCCGGCAGGAATCTCGAAGGAGCCTGAGGCCGACCCGAAGCTGTTGGTCGTCACGGTCTGAGATGCGACTTCTTCATGGTTGCCGTCTTGCAAGGTGACGGTCATTTCGGTATTCGGCAGGGTCTCGTAGCGGTGGTCTTCTCCGCCACCGGAGAAGGGCAGGACCTTCCAGTAGATCGTCTGGTGAGGCCGGTAGACGCTGCGGTCGGTGTAGAGCAATGAGGCGGCAGTTCGGCCGGGATCGCTGTCATAGGTTGGAGACAACGACCCGTCGAAGTCCAGATCCTCGCCGTGCCGGGCCAGCAGGAAGTAGCGGTGGGAGTTGTCATCGAGGTCCATCGTTACCCGACCGTCTGATCCGGTCCGGTAGGTTCCTATCTGCCGGTGACCCTTCTGCCAGTCTGCTCGGTAGAGGTCAATCTCGACATCGGCCAGGGCGTCGCCTGAAAAACCCTGCCTGGCGGTGATCTCCCAGCGTCCTTCGAGAGGCCGGCGGATCAGGACCAGGTCTGAGAGGATGAAATTGAAGGCCAGACGCCTGTTGGCGTGGGCTTTGAAGTCCTCACGGGCAGAGGCGATGACCAGGTACGCACCCTTTTTATTAATGGGTGGGACGACGTTGGTGTCGTGGTCTCGGTAGTCGGTGGTCTGCGGGAGATCGATGGACCACTGGGCGGTGGGCCTTCGGTGCTTGAGGTAGGTTGGAACTTCCCGGTAACCCGGCAAGATATTGTAGTCCTTGGCTGATCGGATGATCTCTTCCAGATCGAGAGGGTAGGCACGGAACCACAGCTTTTCGAGGTTGCGGTGAGTGACCCTCA
>JAOZPW010000123.1:7907-9576 GCA_029932545.1 Thermoanaerobaculales bacterium
GGTGATTTCGGGCGTGCCCTCTGCGAGGAGTTCAAGATCCAATCTGTAGATCTCGGCCTGGTCTTCGGGGCGCCACAACGAGGAGTCCTCCAAGAGATCGACCCAGAGGTAGGAGATTGCATCGCGGAGGGTTCCTCGAATCCGGGGCGGGTAGTTGTTTGAGAACAAGTAGCGTGAGAAATCCCCGAGGGGGCCGTCGCCCCATTCGTCGCGCTGGACCCAGAGTCGGCCATACGCTTGGTGAGCTGCCGCCACGATCTGGTCGTGGGTCCACCTTTTGAGATCAATTTCCTCGTCCGAGATGACGCGCTCCCTGTCTCGGATTTCCCATGAGTACTGCTGGGCGTAGGTGACCATCGCCTGGGCCGTGTAGAGGTCGAGGATTGCCCGCGAAGTGGGGTCTTCAGGCCAGGGGTTCTCCAGCAAATTCTTGACGGCGGTTTCGTAGCCGTGCAACGCGACCCGGAGCTGGGTGGCCTCAACCAGGGCCCGTGTCCAGTCGTCGGTGTTTTCCTCGGCTATCGCCTGGTCTCGGAGTTGTTCGACCATGTGCAATGCGGCCTGGAATTTCTGGTCTGCGATCAAAAGGTCGACACTTTTCCAGTTCAATGGAGCCTCCTCGGATACTGGTGTCACAGCGGTCGGTGGACCGGTTGTGGGGTCGGCCCCCCCGAGTGCCACCGAGCCGCCGATCAGGGTGGCCAAAACGATTGGAATCAGGCTCAATCCCAGAAGACGGCGGCGTGGTGCGATGATGGTGTCGTTCATCCACCCAGTGTAGCGGGGTCCGGAAGGAGTTCGGCGAGGCTGTGTCGTGAAATGATGATCCATACCCGGTTGGACACGTGGGAGGGCCATCCCGAAACCTCGTGCCAAGAGCACCAATGACCTCAGCATCCAAGGGCGCCCTTTCTCCGACGGGGGTGCGGGGCCAGGCCTTCTTCACCGGGTAGGCCTCCCGATACCGGGTCGTTGCGAAGAATGCCTGACCGGGCTCCCCGCGGCGAGCGCATCAGCAACCGAGTCTCTGCCAACGCCGTAGGCCGTCGAGGTCATTTCCCTCAAGGGGGGGGTATTCTCCCGATTCAGGCCCTGATCCCCCTTGAGGAAAATGCACCGAGCGGGGTCGCCGGCAGGTGACCCCGAAGGCCGGGGATAGGAACTACCGCTTTTGGATCATCTCGTAAAGTGAGGAAGGCCGGACCTGGCTCAGGCATTGGTTGTTCAGTGAAGACTCAAGGACTGCCGAAGGACCACGCATCAAGATCCCCTGACTCGAATCCATCATGGAATATCACGGTGCAGTCGTCGAGGATTGAAAACCCCGGTAGGCAATGAAATGCGATGGTATTCACCTGCTTGGTCGTGTCGGCTTTCGGGTGGCTTCAGCCTCAGTTGTCCTGGTCTCCCAACAAGATCGTTGTGATCCTTTCCACCGAAACGCGGATTCGGATGGCAAGGCCGGCAAGTTCTTCGGGCGGCAGGATTCCGGCGAGCTCGGATTCCAGGTCCGCGTCGGACAGTTGTGCCGTCGCCTGCAGTAACTCATCGACAAGCCGTCTACGCGACATGCGGTGGAGCTTCTTCAACCCTGGCAATCGTGATTGCATCTTTGCCAACCGGAGGTCCAGGACGTTGAGATCGGGTGACGCTCCTGCACGACTTGCGG
>JAOZPW010000123.1:9586-10695 GCA_029932545.1 Thermoanaerobaculales bacterium
CGGCGCTCATTCCATGCAGCGATCTTGTGAGCCAGTGAAACAGAGGGGCTCATGATTCGAACTATCTGTGATGGGTGCCCAACAGATCGTGCAAAGCCACCCGTCGCCATCGGCACTGTTTGACACTCGGTTGCAACATTCGCTTCGATCACAATCGCTGCATCATCGACCCGCAGACCGGCGCGCAGCATCTTGGAGTGAAGTTCGATTTCGATCACTGCATCCTCGATCTCACGCAAGACCTCTTCGATGCGGCCGACGATCTCTTTCTTCGAAGAAAATGGAACGAAGATATAATCAATGTCCACGGTGTCGCGAGGGCTGTCGAGCAGCTTCAATACCATGCCACCTTTGATCACCGCATGCTCCTCGAAGACCTCGGCGAAACGATGCATGACCCAGAGAAAGAGCCCGTCCCGGGTTGCCGGCCTATCGAGTTTTGCTGTCATCGTTCCTCCAAGAGGCCTTTTACAAAAGTGACGAATTTCGGGTTTTTGTAACTTTTCAAGTAATCATGAAGTCGTTCTCGGTCGAGCTTGCCCAGCGATATATCCGAGTAGATGTCGAACGGGTAGCGTCGTCCTCGGAGATGAAAATAGAGTGTGTCGAGCAGGGCCTTCTCTACTTCCGCGTATCGGATTCCGTTGATTCTCGAGAATCCGAACAGGAGTTCCTCGGTCACACCGACGTGTTCAATGACGTAGCCGTCACAGGCGTACCTGCGAGGTCGGCCGGTTTTGACCGCTACGATGTGTCGGTCAGGGCTGGTGCCGATGATCAGCTCTCGTGCGAGGACCGTACCGAAGCTGATGTAGGACTCTGGCGCGAGCCTCTGACTGAGCGTCGGAAGATCAAAAGCCTCGCCGACGTACCATCCTCTGCAGAACCGACGCAGGATTCTTTCGTCAAGCAGTTTGTTGACCCGGCGCACAAAAGCCGCAGGATGCTGTTCCCCAAACACAGTCTGGAGATCGGCCTTGGAAAAGACCCCAGCCTGTTCCGCATCAAGGCGCATGACGAGTTGGACATCCGCAACGGCGTTCATAACGACAGTAACTCTATAAAATCATAGTTTATTTGTCAATATGAAACAGTCCAGGGCGCAAAGG
>JAOZPW010000004.1 GCA_029932545.1 Thermoanaerobaculales bacterium
ACTGGGAACCGCGTCACCGGTGTCCGAATGGCAGACGGCCGCGACATCCTCTGCCCCCTGGTCATCAGCGATGTCGGCATCCCCAATACCGCAGGCCGGTTACTGCGGGAAGGTACACCCGGCCGCCTTCAACTGCTCGAGGCGGCGAATGCCGCAGGCCCTTCGGTCGGCCACTGCTGCCTGCACATTGGCCTTGAGAAGACAGCCGAAGAACTCAAACTGCCGATGGCCAATCTCTGGGTCTATCCCGGCCCGGATCACGACGCCAACCTCCGGCATTTCGAAGCCGACCCCAGCGCTCCTCTGCCGCTGGTTTTCGTCTCCTTTCCATCGGCCAAGGACCCGGATTTCGAGCGGCGGCATCCCGGGCGTGCGACCATCGAGGTGACGACATTCGCGCCCTACGAGCGCTTTTCACGATGGCAGGATCAGCCGGCAGGCCGAAGAGACGAGGCCTATGTCGAGATGAAGAAAGACCTGAGCTCCCGCCTCCTCCAAACCCTCTACTACCACGTGCCGCAGGTCAAGGGCGAGGTGGCCTTCCACGACCTTTCGACGCCGCTGACGACTCGCTGGTTTTGCAACTACGAACACGGCGAGGTCTACGGACTCAACCACGGCCCGGCGAGGTTCCGCCAACGCGCCCTTAAACCCAAAACGGAGATCAAAGGCCTCTGGCTGACCGGACAAGATGCATGTACGGCCGGCATCGCCGGCGCCCTTCTTGGCGGTGTGCTCAGCGCTTCGGCAATCTTGGGGCGAAACCTGTTGAAGACAATCTCATGATGCACGCAGCGCATCAAATAGGATCCTGAAGGGCAGAGGCCCCGGCCCGGTTACTACTCTCGGCCACATACCAGGCCTCTGTCTTTCAGGATTCTAACCGCAACTCCCGCCATCGGTCGTGATACCAGAGCCACTGCTCGGGCCGCCGCCGGATCGCCGCTTCGGTCACCGCCGTATAACGTGCCGTCAGGCTGGTGACGTCATCGTCGGGCGCCACCGGCACCGGCGCTCCAAAAGAAAGCGTGTACCGGCCGCCTGGATCTGCGTAGGCGAAGGTCGGGATGACCGGGGTCCGGGTCTTCAGCACTAAACGCGCCAGGATCGTATGAGTTCTGGCCGGATGTCCGAAGAAGGGCACGTTGAGACCACCGTCCCGAGGGCGGGTTTTCTGGTCGACCAGAATCCCAATGGATCGACGGGCCTTGATTTCACTGAGGATCGACCGAAGGGCTGCATTCTTGCCCAGGGTCCTGTTTCCAAATTGCCGGCGAAAGCTCTCCAGTTCGGCTTCGAGAAGAGGGTTATCCAGCGGCCTGTGAACGATGCCGAGACCGCTCGGCAGAGTGAGGCCGACGTAGAGGGCCGCGACTTCCCAGGCACCGAGGTGAGCCGAAAGAATAAAGGCGCTTCGACCGCTCTCAGCCACCGCATCCAGGTGCTCTCGTCCCTCGACGGAAACCAGGCGTACCAACTCTTCCGGCGTCATTCGTTGCAGGCGGAGTATACCGAACAAGGTTCTCCCAAAATGTTGGGCGACCTGAAGAGCCAGGCGTTTCCGCTCCTCAGGGGTCAGATCGGGATAGGCGAGACCAAGATTGAACAGGATGATTTTCCGGCGATTCCGGGCCAGCCTGTGGAAGAGGCCACCGAGGAGTGTTCCCACCGGCTCGATCAGGCCTGGTCCACCCCTTCCGACGGTTGCCCGGGCCAGGCGATAGGCCGCCAGTTCAAACCGATTTCGAAACTCAGACCGAGGCGAAATACCCATCACACAACCTCCAGCGACAAAGACCACAGGCGATCCCATTGTCCCTCGACCGGTTGCATCACCGTCTCGACAACCCAAAGACCCTCGAGGGGATCCAGCTTGACGGCATCTTTGGCGGTGGTGACAACTCGCCCACCGATTCTCTGAGCCTCACGGACAATCCACGCTCGATCCTCGGGCCCGTAAGGGTGATGATCGGCAAACCACCGGTGGCCGACGACCTCGGCGCCGGTTGACTCAAGAAGTGTGCGAAAGCCCTCGGGGCGTCCCAGTCCGGCCACCGCGAAAACCTTGCGACCCCGCAACTCCGTCGGATCGACCCAACCGGCTTCAGTTCGTATCCGTTGAGGCACGAGCCGTGCGGCAAAGACCGGCAGGTCCGGACGGATGGTGGTGATCCTCCGGACAATATCTTGCGGCGGTTGATCGGCACCCACGTCCACCTTGGTGATGATGACGGCCGAGGCCCGTTCGAGAGCCTCCACCGGTTCCCGAAGGCGGCCGCGGGGCGGCAAATGATCCCCACCCCAGGGGTCTCCCGCATCCAACAGGACCAGATCGAGATCACGGTGCAACCGCAGATGCTGAAAACCATCGTCGAGGATCACAATGTCCGCGCCGAGTTCCGCCGCCAGCTTTCCCCCGCGAATTCGATCGGCATCAACGACGATCGGCACTCCCGGCAAACGCTGGGCCAACTCAAGAGGTTCATCCCCGGTTTCGGTCACAGATGCCCGGATTTCAGGGCCCGTCAACACCAAAGGCTCGGCGCCCATCCGGCCGTAGCCCCGGGTCAGGACCGCCGGTCGGCGGCCGCGTGCAATAAGGTCCTTCACCAGGGTGATCACCATCGGTGTCTTCCCTGTTCCGCCGAAGGTCACATTCCCGACCGACACCACCGGAATACCACAGCGCTCGCTCTTGAGCAGCCCGCGACGAAAAGCCGACACCCGCATTCGCACTATCGCTCCATAGACCGGACTCAGCGGTGTCAACAGGTGGGACCACCTCATCATTCTTCGATCCCGTTGAGACGACGGACAATCTCAGCCGTGATCCTCGCCGTGGCCCCCCGGTTCTTTTCGACGACTCGCCGACCCGCCTCACCGGCACGCCGGGCCACATCGGGCTCTGAGAGCCACTGATCCAGGGCGGCGCCGAGGTCTCTGGAGTTGGCGACCAGACGAACCGCACCCGCCTCCACCATCTCACGGTAAATTTCCTCAAAATTCGCAACCCAGGGACCACTGAGAACCGGCACTCCCCACGCCGCCGGCTCCAGCGGATTATGTCCTCCACTTGGAACGAGGGAACCTCCGATGAAGGCGACGGCCCCGTGCCGAAAAGCCCGAGCCAACTCGCCGATTGTATCCAGCAAAAACACGTCGGCGACCGCCATGACCCCGTCCGGCAAACGGCTGCGCCTGATGAGGGTCAGGCCACGCTCCGAGATCAAACGAGCGACCGCATCGAAGCGCTCGGGGTGGCGCGGCGCCAGGATCACCAGGGGCCTCTGCCCGTCCGACTCCGCGATAGCCTCGACCGCATCGAGGACCAACTGCTCCTCACCCTCCAGTGTCGAACCGGCAACAACCACCGGCCGGCCGGCCGCCCACGAAGCAATCTCGTCGTCCCACTCGAGGGGCCGCCGGTCAGACTCAAGATCATATTTGACGTTACCGCCGACCGTGACTCGCTGACCCTCAATACCCAAATCCTTGAACCGCTGGGCATCGGTCTCGTCCCGGGTCAATACCAGGGAAAGTGGTTTCAAGAGCGGCCGAAGGGCGCCGGCAACCCGCCGATAACGCTTGAAAGAAACATCGGAAAGCCGAGCGTTGACGATAAAGACCGGGATGCCTCGGCGCCCCGCCTGATGGAGCATCTCCGGCCAGAGTTCAGTCTCGACCAGAACCAGGGCCCGAGGTCGCAAAGCGTCGAATATGCGTTCGACCGGACCGGGCAGATCGACGGGGGTCGGAAGGACTGTCACGCGGCCGGCCAGGTTCTTGCGGGCCAATGCCAACCCTGTCGCCGTCGTCGAGGTCAACGCTATCGGCCCACCCGGCACTTCCCGATCCAACTCGGCGATCAGTCGCCGTGCCACCTCGACCTCTCCGACCGACACGGCGTGAATCCACAGACCACCCGGTTCGGCAGTGGGCAATCGTCGTACGAAGCGCTCGGACCAGGGCGGTCTCTGCTTTCCAATTAACCGGTCCCTCAGCGCAAGAAACCCTATCGCGATCGGCATCAAGACCGTCATCAAGATCCGGTAAATCCACAGCATCAGCGCACCCATGTGCTTAGGATAGCCGTTCCGGGAGCTCGGAGTGCAAAGGCCGGTTGATTCACGGACTTTTTCAAGGGTCCCGTGGCCTTTGCCCTCCGACCTCCCGGAAAGATGCGCTTCGCGCAACAAAGGAAAGGACGAGACACAAAAACACACTTCATGCCTTTTTCCGAGGATTCCTCCAAGATCTATGGGCAACCCTAATACCACAAGCGCGCATCACCCGGTCACCAGATGACAGCCCTGGATCCGGACAACGGTCGACTGGGTTATCCGACCCAGAATAATCTCGCGAGAATGCGAAGCAGCCATAGCAACAGAGAGAGGATGACGATTCCCCGAACAAACCAAAGAATCACAGCGGCCATGAGTCGAGTTTCGGAGGACTGAGGTCCACCAATGAAATACCGCCCCTTGAAAAGGAATCTCTGCCATCTCAACACACGGCGACGTCTTTTCCGGCTTCCATCCGCCTTGGCAACATCGCTGGCGACGAACGAAGCACTGAGAAGGATCGGGGTCGAATAGCTGATCATCTTCTTTCTTCTCTCCTCCGCGCGAAGCGCCCTACCTCGGACTGAGCCCCGGATTGGTTTTCGGTCACTCTCGAAAAATCAGCTTCTCCAGCAAACCAATACGGGTCTCAGTCCGAGGTCCGCGATCCCCTCAGAAAACCGAACATTCCTTAAACGTACTCAATCTCGCCCTCGGCAACCATGAAGGTCCCTGCCTCCCGCGAGAGGGCCTTCTTGAGATTCTCCTCGTCGGTGATCAGCACTTCCTTGCCTGTCGCCTCGATGAACTCCAGAGCAGACCGGACCTTCGGGCCCATCGAACCCGGTGGAAACTGGTTCTGCTCCAGCATCTCCCGTGCCTTGGCAGCAGGAAGGGTGCGGATCCAACGCTGGTTGGGCCGTCCGAAATTCTCGGCGATCATCGGCACCTGTGTCAGAACGATGTAGAGTTCGGCCTCCAGCTCTTGAGCCAGAATCGAAGCGACATAGTCTTTATCGATCACCGCTTCGACGCCACGGTAGTAGCCGCCGACATCCTGGTACACGGGAATTCCTCCCCCACCGCCGGCAATCAACAGGGCACCGCTGTCAACCAACCGACGCATGAGGTCGGAATCAAGAATACGGCGGGGTTTCGGCGACGGCACGACCTTGCGCCAGCCCCTGCCGGCGTCCTCGACCATCTGCCAGCCGTGCTCCTGCATCAAGACGTTGGCACGATAGGCCGTAAAAAACGGCCCGACCGGTTTTGTCGGATTTTCAAATGCCGGATCTTCCCGGTCGACGACAACCTCGGTCACCAGACAGGCGATCGGGTTGTCCAGTTGCTCTTCGTGCAAGCGATTCCTCAGCTGGTTTGCCAGCATGAAACCCATTGACCCCTGGGTCTGGGCCACGGCGACATCCAAACTCTGCGGCGGAATTTTGGTGATCGCCTCTTCGACCTGGATCATGATGTTGCCGACCTGGGGGCCGTTGCCATGCACGATCGCCAACTGGTAGCCTCGATGGAGAATCTCCACAAGCCAGCGCGAAGCCTTCCACGTCAGGGTGAACTGTTCTTCCTGCGTACCGTGGTCCTGCGGTCTCAAAAGGGAATTTCCGCCAAAACCGATCACAGCGACGGGTTTTCGCTGTGCCGGTGTGTTGGTCTGCGTGTGAGTCTCAGTCATGACGACCTCCATAGAATCGGTGATTGTGCTCTTAGGCGCTCGGACTGTCAACTGGGCAATTCGTCGGGGGCAATTCGTCGAACGAATTGCATGGGTCGCTTCGCTCCCCGGTTTAGCTGTGCTCAAGTATGACCACCCGGTCGCATCCACCGATGTCACGGCGGCGGCCTGCGGGGCGCAACTCATGCTTCACCGCCAGCTCTTCGACGGCGTCAGCCTGGTCCTCGGCCAACTCAAGAAAACACAGGCCACCCGGCGCCAGGACACGGCCGAGATCAGCGATCAATCGCCGCACGAGGTCAAGCCCGTCTTGACCACCATCCAATGCCAGAACCGGCTCCCGGGAAATCTCTTCGCCGAGGGTGGGCAGCCATCCGGTCGGTACATAGGGAAGATTGGCCGTCACGAGATCGAACGCCGGAGCACAGCTTGACATCAGATCGGACCAGAGCCATACAACATCGACTCCATGTTCCGCGCCGTTGAGTCGAGCAACCTGCAGGGCTTCAATTGATCGATCAATTCCGACCAGACGCCAGTCGACCCTCTCAGTCGCCAGGGTGATCACCAGGCAACCCGAGCCGGTTCCAACATCGAGAACGCGCGCCCGTGAAGGCAGCTCGGCCTCAAGGACTGCTTGTACCATCAATTCGGTCTCGGGCCTGGGAATCAGAACGTCGGGCGTCACGCGAAAGGTCCGGCCCCAAAAGGAGCATCTGCCAACGATGTGCTCGGCCGGTTCCCCCGTGGTCCTTCGGTCGACCCATCGAAAAAATTGCTCTTCAACCTCGGTGGAAAGCTCTCGCTCCGGTCGGATTCGAAGCTGGATTTCCGAGAGGCCTGACGCGGCGGCCAGCAGGAAGAGAGCCTCCCGGCGAGGCTCCGGCAGCCCGCGCCGGACAGGCAGGATCCCGGTTGCCCGGGACAAAGCCTGGTCGATCCTCACACCTCGGCCCCGACCTCATCTTTCAACATCTTGGCCTGGAGGTGGGTGATCAACTCATTGATGACCAAATCCAGGTCTCCATCCAGCACCTCCTGGAGCCGGTGGACCGTCAGCGAAACTCGATGGTCGGTCACCCGCCCCTGAGGGAAGTTGTAGGTCCGAATTTTCTCCGACCGATCACCGCTGCCGATTTGGCTACGGCGTTTGGCCGCTCGTTCGGCGTCACGCTCGGCTTCCTGCACTTCCAGAAGCCGGGCCTTGAGTACGCGCATCGCTTTGGCCAGATTCTGGATCTGGGACTTCTCATCCTGACAGGAAACGACGACTCCGGTCGGCTCATGGGTGACCCGGACCGCGGAATACGTCGTATTGACGCTCTGTCCACCGGGACCTGACGAGCAGAATCGATCAATGCGCAGGTCCTTTTCCTCAATCTCGACCTCGATCTCCTCGGCTTCCGGCATGACGGCCACAGTTGCCGCCGAGGTATGGATGCGCCCGGAGCTCTCGGTCGAAGGTACACGCTGCACCCGATGCACACCGCTTTCGAATTTGAGCCTTGAGTAGACCCGGTCACCCTCGATCATGACGACGGCCTTGTTGATGCCACCCAGGCCGGTTTCGGATGTCTCGGTAATCGAGACCTTCCAGCCCTTGTTTTCAGAATACCGACCGTACATGCGGAGAAGCTCACCCGCAAAGAGCGAGGCCTCCTCGCCTCCAGTACCGGCCCTGACCTCCAGGATCACGCCGCGTTGATCGTTGGGATCTACCGGAAGGAGCATGACTTGGAGTTTTTCCTTGAGGGCTTCCAACCGGGGTTCCAGTTCGTCTATTTCCGCCTGGGCCATTTCCTTCATCTCGGGGTCGTCCCCGTCGGCAAGGAGTTCCCTGGCGCCTTCGAGGTCAGTCTCGACGCCCCTGTAGTCTCTGAAGACGTCGACAACAGGCTGAATTCCGGCCAGTTTCTGGGCGATTTCCCGGCTCTGTTTGGGATCAACCGCCACCTCCGGATCAGCTTGCCGAATGCGTAACTCGTCCGCCTGCTTCTCGATGTCCTGCAAACGCTCAAACATGGCCGCCCCCTAAAAAGAAAAACCCGCCGGGCTAGGCCCGCGCGGGTTTCCCTGGCCGCCACGCAGGCGACCGATTTGGTTTACTTGCCCTGTTTGCCGTACCGTCGTTCGAACCGCTCAACCATTCCGGCGGTATCGACGAGCTTCTGTTTTCCCGTGTAGAAAGGGTGGCAGGCGCTACAGATTTCGAGCCGCATCTCTTTTTGGGTCCCGCGGGTCTTGAATGAGTTCCCACAGGCGCAGCGAACTTCTACCTCGTGATAATCAGGATGAATTCCGGCTTTCATGATACCTCCACACGGCCCAATCGGACCGAGATGGTGGATTCTACACGCCAAAAGACCGTGATGCAAGTCCCCGGCTTACCGGGCGATTTCGTGACCCGCCTTCTGCAACACGGCACATGCGAGTTCGAGCTGATGGTTCTTCACCAACAGAAAGTCGGTGTCGAACGTCGAGACCACGAAAATGCTGATGCCCGTCTCAGCGAGCGGAGCACTCAAGGCCGCCAACACACCGACGAGATCGAAAGGCAACGGACCTTTGACGCCCATACACCGCCAACCGGTCTCCACCGGTCTCCCCGGAGGCACGGACCGAGAATCTGACACCACCGAAAGCTCCTCGGAGGTTCGGGTGACAGACCAGAAACCCGTTTCCCCAACAAACGAAGGGAACGGCGCGTCCGGAGGGAGTTTCCAGACCGCCAGTTCTTCGGGAAGCACCCACAACGTATGTTTTTTCACCTAACCAACCCGCCAAACAGTATCGATGATCGTGCCATCGACCCACTTGACGACAGCGACTGGATCCTCGGTCTTTTCGACCTTGCCCGGAACGCCGCAAATGCGATCGAGTTCGGCCTTGAGTTCCTCGATCGGCTTGATCGGCAGATCGGAGCCTGCGACGGCGTCCAGCAGATCCTGGCGACGGGGGTTGATGGCGATGCCGCGCTCGGTAACGACGACGTCGATCAACTCACCTGGACCGCAGACCGTTGTGACCTCATCGACGATGACCGGAATACGGTCGCGGAACGAGGGCACCAGAAGCATGGCGCATTTCGACGCCAGGCAGTTCTGCCACCCGCCAACTCCGTGGAGCAGACGCCCGTCGGAGTGGGTGACGACGTTGCCGTTGAAATTCATATCGACCTCGGTCGCTCCCAGGACGGCAACATCGACCATCGAGGCAAAATTGCCCTTGCCGTGGAAATTATAGGAAGTGAAGGGAGAGGTATTGATATGGCGCGGATCTTCATGCATCGAGCGAACGCCCTCGAGGTCAAAGGTCTGGCCGTCCAGAATGTAGTCGATCAGGCCCTCTTCGAGCATGGCGGTCATGTACTGATTGGACCCACCCCGGGCGAACCGTGCTGTGACGCCGGCCGAGCGCATCAGATCCCGCAGGTAGAGAGCAAATGCCAGGGTTGTCCCGCCGGCGCCGGCCTGGAAGGAGAAGCCCGGTTTCATGATGCCGGCATCGGCACAGAAACGCGCGGCCAATTCGGCAATGCGCAGACGGTCAGGGCTCTGGGTAACGCGAGTGGTGCCGGAGACGATCTTCGCCGGATCACCGATCGAGGGAACTTCGACGACAACATCGACGTTGTTGCCCTGGATCTGCCAGGGGATACAGGGGAAGGGTACCAGGTTGTCGGTGACGATGATGACCTTGTCGGCGTAGATCGAGTCGGCCAGGGCAAAACCCAGGAGGCCACAGCCGGCGGGGCCTCGGTCGCCGGTGGCGTTACCGAAGGGATCGGCGGTCGGCGCCGCGATGACGGCGACGTCGATGTGCACCTCACCGTCCTGGATGGCCTGCCAACGTCCTCCGTGCGAACGCAGGACGCCGAGGCCGCGCATCTTCCCCTCGGAGCAGTAGGCGCCGAGCGGACCATTCATCGAGCCCTCGATGTGGTGGATGACGCCTGATTCCAGATGTTGCAATTGATTGGCGTGGACCGGAAAGGAGGCCGAGGGGAACCACATCAGATCCTTGACGCCCATGTCGGCGGCAGCGTCAAAGACGGCGTTGGCGACAAGATCACCATTACGAAGATGGTGGTGGGACGAGATGACCATGCCATCTTTCAAACCGACCTTCTTCAGGGCCTCGGAGATCGAATTCGCCCTCTTGTCCCCGTCCTCAGGGTAGTCCAGACATGTGGCAATCGTCGGTGCGGCCTTGCGGCCTGTAGGCCGATGCCCACCGACACCGGCAAAGGGTACGGACTTCCGGCCGTTGACTTCGGTGGGCACGAGGCGCCCCGCAGCATTGCGCTCAAAAGAACTCATTTTTCGACCTCATCCCAATCGGCGGCCAACACGCCGCCGGAAACCGCCAGATCAACCGTGCGGAAAGCCTGTTTGACCACCGGTGGATCGACCATCTTTGAGCCGAGAGCAACGGCGCCCAGACCCCTCTTTTCTGCCTCACGGGCCGCCGCAACGATACGGATGGCTCTCTCCACCTGGGCCTCGGTCGGCGTCAGCTCGCGATGCACGATCGGGATCTGGCGGGGATGGATGCAGCCGATGCCGTCAAATCCCAGGCCACGCTCCCGGACGATGTAGGCGGCCAGGCCTTCCTCGTCGGCAATGTCCGAGTAGACCGAGGCAATCGGCTGTACACCGGCCGCCCGGGCGGCATAGACGGTCGTTTGGCGGGCGAGAAAACTCTCCACTCCCTCTTCGGTTCGGGGCGCACCCAACTCGGCACTGAGATCCTCGAGGCCCAGGGTCAGAGCAACGATAGACGGCTCGGCGGCGGCAATTTCGAAGGCACGATGGATTCCCAGAGGCGATTCCAGGATCGGCATCAAAAAAATCTCATACCCTCTGCCGGCCACCTCCAGACAGTCGGCTGCCTGTTTGACCTGGGCCGGCGCCTCGATTTTTGGCAGAAGAACGACGTGCGGGTTGTGGGATCCGATCTCTTCAAGATCAGCGATACCGGCCGAGCCCTGATTGACACGTACCATGCGCTCCGACGAACCCCAATCCATGGCAATCAGGGCGTTGCGCACCAGGATCCGCGCACCGTCTTTCTCAGCCGGAGGCACCGAATCCTCAAGATCAAGAATGATGCCGTCAGCGCCGTAGAGACCGGCCGACTGCATCAGCTTGGGCTGATTGCCGGGCACGTACAACCGACTGCGGCGGAGGCGATCCCGAGAGGTCACTGCTCCTGCATTGGGTGCCGCCTCCGGCAGGACGCCCTCCCCGTCGAAACCGGCCCTTCTCAAGCAGGTCTCGACACGAGCCAAAATGACCCACTCGACGGCCCCTCCGTCGTTGACGACCAATTCGCCGGTCTCTACGTTGAAGGACTCAACGACCCGCTTCACAGCGGCGTTGATCGCCTCACCGTAGAGGTAGTCGACCTTGGACGAGACATCGATACTGAGGGCCTCGGACCCAGGTTGATAGGTGACCTTGAGGTCGGACCTGGGGCGGTCTCCTGTCGGACCGGCCACTGCAGCGACGATCTTCATGTCGTTCATTCCTCACCTCCCGGCGTCGAATGTTGAGAGCTGACAGCTGACAGCTGAGAGCTCTCTTATCCCAGGGCTACGATGATCGCGTCGGTCATTTCGGTGGTCGATGCCGCACCTTGAGCGATCGAGTTCGGACCACCCCGGACCTTGAGCATGTCGTAGGTCCGAACCTTGCCCTCGGCCACCACTTTCGACACCGCAGCACGAATGCGATCAGCGGTCTCGGTCTCCCCAAGCCAATCGAGCATCATGACGGCGGACATGATCATTGCGATCGGGTTGACGATTGGCGGATCGAGCTCCACGTACTTCGGCGCAGATCCGTGGGTCGGCTCGAAAACACCGATTTCGTCACCGATATTGGCCGAAGCGGCAAAGCCCAGACCACCGACCAGACCGGCAAATCCATCCGAAATGATGTCACCGAACATATTGCCGGCGACAACGACACCGTAGTCCTCGGGGTTCTTGGTCAACCACATCATCTGGGCGTCAATGTTGGTCTCCCAGAGTTCGATGGCGGAATATTTCTCGGCGATCTTGCGCGCCTCGCCAATCATCATTCCGGAGGTCTCCCGAAGGACGTTGGGCTTTTCGCAAACGGTGACGTTGGAGTAGTCGTGTTTCTCGGCATATTCGAAGGCCCCTGCACAGATCCGGCGGCAGGCCTCACGGGTGAAGACCCGCGTCGAAATCGCAAGGTCTTCACCTGGTACCTCGGCGAAATTTTTGAACTTCGGATGGGTCTTCAGGGCGTTGTAGACCTCGGCCGGGGGATTGGTCCACTCGATCCCACCGTACAGGCCCTCCGTGTTCTGGCGGAAAATGACGGCATCAATCTTGGGCTCTTCGGCCTGTCCATCGGCACCGCGGCGGATGAAGTTCAGACTATTGCCGCTGAAGGTCGGACAAGGCCGGATGCTGATGTCGAGGTTGAACCGCTGGCGAAGCCCGACGATCGGTGAGAAGTACACGAAGCCCTTGCCCCGCATCTCCGGACTGAGTTCTTCGGCCGCCTTGTCCTTGGGCTTCGAGGTGATCGCCCCGAACAGCGCTACCTTGTGTTCGGCGATCAAATCAATGGTCTTCTGCGGCAACGGATTGCCCTCTTTGATCCAGAAGTCCCAACCGATATCGGCCTCGACCCAGTTCGCCTCAAAGCCGGCGGCTTCGAGCACCCGAATTGCCTCGGGCGTCACCAGTTTCCCGATTCCATCTCCAGGCATAACGACGATAGTTCGCTTGGTCATTGATCCTCCAACGCTTTCCATTTACGGCTTCCCGCCGCCGCGCGGCGACACCTTACCGAAATGGCATCAGGAAGGGAAGTAAAACCCGGCAGGGCCGAAGGCGGCTGAACCGCGCACAATGTACGCGCGTTTCCCCCCCGCTCCCCCTTGCTGCCCCTCTCCCTCTCATTCTTCCTGGGTATGCCTACCGGCGCCAGAGGTTGTACTTCAGGATGGTCCAGATCGCCGAGACACCGTCGCGCCAGCCAATTTTCTTGCCTTCTTCGTAAGTCCTACCGTGGTAGGAAATCGGCACTTCGTAGATCCTGAAGCCGGAGCGGGAGACCTTGGCGGTGAATTCCGGCTCGAAGCCGAAACGGTCGCTCTCGAACGTGATCCCCTTCAGAACCTTCGCTGAAAACACCTTGTAACAGGTCTCCATGTCGGTCAGATTGAGATCAGTCAACATGTTGGAAAGAAGGGTCAAGAAGCGGTTGCCCTGGTAGTGCCAGAAAAACAGGACCCTGTGGGGCCCGCCGAGGAACCGCGAGCCGTAAACGACATCGGCCTTGCCGTCCAAGATGGGTTTCAGAAGGATAGGATACTCCGCTGGGTCGTACTCCAGATCGGCGTCCTGGATCAGCAGAATGTCCCCGGTCACCACGGCAAATCCGGTCCTCAGAGTGGCGCCTTTCCCCTGATTTCGATCGTGGTGCTCTACACGAAATGAAACGCCGATGCCGTCTGCTCTCTCCGGGGTGGACCAACTCTCGAGCACGGCCAGGGTGCCGTCGCTCGAACGGTCGTCAACACTGATGATTTCCAGGCTCCCGATACCGGCGGGCAGCGGCGCCAACGCAACGCTCTCCAGCAGCTCAGCAACGGTCATCGCTTCGTTGAAGACAGGAACGATGACTGAAAGATTCATGGCCGCCAACTTTACCATCACTCCACAACCCTCAAAGGATGCGTCGCCAACCATTCCGGTTCGACCGCTTCAAGGATCACCCGGCCCTCCATGTACTGGGCAACCGGGAGGTCCAGGAGGTAACACAAGGTTGGGGCCATATCCTCCAACCCGACCGGCGCCAGTCTCTGGCCGGCAGCCACACCCTCACCGACCAGAAACAACGCTCCTTCTGGACATCCCTCGGCCGAGGCGCGCCAGTTTCCGCCAAATCCCAACAGCCTTCGGAGACGTTCGAGCGGGTCCGGGAGGGCAAAACCGTAAGGGGAAACGACCGCGACCAGCCCATCTTCCGGCAACGCGTCCATCAACCGGCCGATCTGATCATCGACCAACTCCAATACCAGGGCCAGGGCCTCCCGCCGCCCGGTTTCCCCCGTCCGGTGAGGCTCCAAGAGGCGTCGTCCTACCGCCAGGGTGTGAAGGCTCAACCATACGTTTTCCCGGCCGGCTTCCAGAGCCAAGCGGGCCTGTTCAACCCGCGCTTCATCCTTGCGCAGTGTGCTCAAGATCTCCGACGCCGCACGAGGAAAATTGCCGACCAGGATGGCTCCAAGAGATGCTTCGAGGGAGTGACCGGTCGCCCAGGGATCCAGAGGTGGACGGACCCTACGGACCGCAGCGCCTTCATCCCAGATTCCCGGCCAGTCCAAAATAGTTGTCGGAGTCTGGGAAAAGGCCATCCGCTGCCACAAAGGCGGCACAGTCGACGGGGGGGGGGCGACCCGTATTCCACGATCCCACGCCAGGAAGAGTCTCGATCCCTGCGGGGTCCAGGGCAGGAGCCGGAGCGTCCCATCAAAGGCAACAGGATATTGCCACCCCCACCGGAACATCACGCCGTGCGTCCGGGGAAGGGTTCCCGTCGCCATCGTCGTCCAGTGTGCCTGATCCAAAAATGGCCGAAACGGGCTCAGCGGGCCCCGTGCGCCCTCCTCGATCAAACGGTCGAAGTTGGAGAGATTCCTCCCACCACCCTGCGTTAGCAGCACTGAGATATCCAGTCCCTCGATGCCGCAGACCAGTAGAGGCCGAGCAGAACGATCCAGTGGCTGCACCTTGACCTCAAGGCTTTTGAAAAATGACGTCGGCTCGCCAACCATGCGGCCGACCGGCAAGAGAATAATCAGAAGAAGCATGACCGATGCAATCCATCGACGCCGCTTCATGCGTCGCCACCACCTGTGAACGGCGATCATCATCAAAGCTGCCGAAAACCACATGACTGCATCCTGCCGGAGCTGCCGACTTCCGGTCTCGGAGAGGAATTCCGGGTGAATTTCAGCGTTGACCCAACTGAGAATCGCAGCCAGGCAGAGAACCAGCGTCAGAAGAGCCACCGTGCCTTCGGACACACCCCAGCCCCGTGCATGTAAGGACCTGCCGATCACCCAGGCGCCCAAACCCAGGGGAATACCTATCAGGAACGCACCCCATCCCATCCACAGGGGAACACCGACAAAAAACGTCCGCGCACTTGGTTCAATATCCGGATTGAGCCGCATCAGCAACACCAGGCCCAGAATCCCTGCCACCGACCCCGCATACAACGATGCCACCCAGATTGCTGCTCTTACCCGCATTGTTCACCAGCCTTCAGCTGCAAGGCACGATGCTCAGCACCTCTCGGCGCTTTCTCGATTCGCTCACTCAACGTACCGCAAGTACGCCTTCGCTCCCTCATCTTGCGAGATCACCGAGATGCACTGCGCCTCCCGCCTTTCGCTTCGAAGCCCGGTGAATAATGCAGGTGACCCTCATACCTCACCATGGTACAGCTACACTTGCTGGGCGGAGGTGATGATGGCTGCACAATTGTGCGTCGCCCTGGACGGCAGCGACCGAAATTGGATCGTGACGACAGCTCGAAACTTGGGACCACACGTCAACTGGCTTAAGGTTGGTCTCGAGGCCTTCACGGCCCATGGCCCGGATTTGGTCCGTGAGGTCAGCACACACGTGCCTTCCGTCTTCCTGGACCTCAAACTCCACGATATCCCCACAACGGTGGCACGGGCGGCGGCAAACTGTGTTCGATTGGGTGCAAACCTGCTCAACGTCCATGCCGGCGGGGGTCGCGCAATGATGGAAGCCGCCGCTGCCTCTGTGCGGGCGGCCGATCCTTCCGGATCAACCAAGATCATCGCCGTGACCATTCTCACCAGTCTGGATACGACGGCATTGACCGAGCTGGGCTCCGATCATCAGTCTGAGTCTTTGGTCCTCCGCTGGGCTGAACTGGCCCAACAATGCGGGCTCGACGGGGTGGTGGCATCCGCCCGGGAAGCTGAAAGAATCCGCCGGGTCTGCGGCCCTGATTTCCTGATTGTCACTCCAGGCATCCGCCCCTCGTGGGCTGCCGGAAATGATCAACGCCGTATCGTCACGCCGGAGGATGCGGTTTCGGCGGGATCAAACATCCTGGTGGTCGGACGCCCGATTACCACCGCGGACGATCCTCAAGCAGCTGCCGCAAAAATTCTCGCCGAAATGAAATCTTGAAGTCCGAACTGAACGCTGACAGCTTCTAGAATATCGGCCGATCCTGGAAGTGTTCCTTGTTCCAGTGATAGGTATAGAACACAAAATCGATGTCCTCCTGATACGTGACCCAGATCTTGAAGTGGGTTCTTCCTCGTTCGATTTTGATGCTCTCCTTGGTCACCGGAAGGCTGACCTCCTCCGCCTTGCTCAAAATGTCACGGATGATTCGCTTGTCCTTGTAATCCCGTCTTCCCGCACGATCCGCCAGGTTGCCAATTTCCTTGTCCAGTTCCCCAACATGGATCATCACCGGGGTGGCTCTAATCCCAATCAGGGCTGCAATGGCAAGTACGACCAGACCCACGAGACATCCAACCGGAACATCTCCACGCTCCCGCCTCAATTTCATAGAACGCCTCCCAGTTAGGATCTTATCAAAACCGAACCCGGCAGGGCCGGATCCGGGTCAGTTACGAATTACCGAATCAGCTTGAACTGCCGCTCCCACCTGGTCCGTGTGAAAAAGTGGGTAAAAACCCCGGCCAACTGCTTGGCTCGATGCCCAATGCCCCGCCATTTCCAGTCACTCCGCTCGGCTTCGTATGACCAGTAGATCAGCACCGCCCGGCCCTTGACGTAACTCAAGGGCACCGGACCCCAGAACCTGGAATCCAACGAATTGTCCCGGTTGTCCCCGAGACAGAAGATACTGCCTGCAGGAACGGTATAGGGTCCAAAATTGTCCCGATTCCTGAAGCGAGCCGGCACCCCCGAACCCACGCCCCGAATCTGTGGGTCCTTGAACACGACGTGAGGCTCTTCCTTGAGTTCACCGTTCAGCCACAGTTTCTTGCCTCGAATTTCGATGGTATCGCCTTCGATCGCAATACACCGCTTGATGAAATCGCGCCGGGGGTCCTCGGGATACTTGAAAACCACGACATCCCCCCGCTCCGGCTCTCGATAGGGCAGCAATTTGTGCAGCACGGTGTCCCAGTTGGGGGAATAGAGGTACTTGTTCACCACCAGGTGGTCCCCAATCAAGAGGTTATTCTCCATCGAACCCGAGGGAATTTTAAAATTCTCGAATATGAAGGTTCGAACGAACAGGGCCAAGATGAAGGCCACCAGGATGGCCTCGTAATACTCTCGAGTCACGGATTTTTTCATCGATACTCTCCCTGCGGCGCCATCGAGACCTGCTTGCCGGCCTTTTGCCGCTCCAACTGCCGTCGCATACCAGGAGGATGCCATACCTCGCGCCCATTGACATCCATCCGGCGGCAATCATCCCTGCGACCGCGGCCCCAGGCGAGCCGGCCCGCCCAGGCGATCATGGCTGCGTTGTCGGTGGTCAAACCCCGGGAAGGCAGCAGAACTTCAATCCCCAGGGCGGCACCTGCAGCCTCAAGTTCCCGGCGCAGCAGTGTGTTAGCTGCAACTCCACCAGAGGCCGTGATCACGGCCGGCCTGTGTTCTCTGACAAATTCCGGTAACGGCCCTAACAACTGTCGTACGATCGCAGCCTCAAAACTCGCCATCAAATCATGGCCGGCCTTACCAACCCGTTCTTCTCCGAGACCCTCAAGTCCCCGTGAGCGAATTTCACGAATTGCGGCCGACTTGAGGCCCGAGAACGAAAAATCC
This sequence comes from Thermoanaerobaculales bacterium, assembly GCA_029932545.1. GTDB lineage: Bacteria > Acidobacteriota > Thermoanaerobaculia > Thermoanaerobaculales > Sulfomarinibacteraceae > DAOWGJ01. Next base: position 17,603 of record JAOZPW010000004.1, read on the forward strand.
CCAGAATCATCCTTGAGCCGAGGTTGACGGAACACCGTGTCGGCGCCGTGACCCAATCGGGCCAGTCGATCGACACCAGGTCCCCCCGGGTATGGCAGACCCAAGACCTTGCCGACCTTGTCGAAGGTCTCACCGGCGGCATCGTCCCGTGTTCGACACAACCGAACGGTCTCCTCTTCCCCTGTCAGGTACCACGCCGAGTGCCCCCCGGACGCCACAAGCCCGAGCACGGGCGTCGGAGCAACCCTGGCCGAACCCCCGTCGGGGTCGAGAAACGGTGAGACCTGATGTCCGTCGAGGTGATCGACCGCCACCAGGTCGATGTCACGCCCCCAAGCAAACGCAGCACCGAACCGGACTCCGACCAGCAAAGCCCCGATCAGACCGGGTCCGGCCGTGACCGCTACCAGATCAGGAGGCCCTCCCGCGGACTGCAACGCCTGATCCACCAATACCGGCAGCGCCTTGAGGTGCTCGCGGGACGCCACCTCAGGTACAACACCGCCGAAGGGTGCATGTGTTGCTATCTGAGACGACAGCATGGCAAACTCTATTCTGCCGTCGCCGTCCAGGACGGCGACAGCCGTCTCATCGCACGAGGTCTCGATGCCGAGCGTCCTCACCCGGAGTCAGCGAAGGCTGGCCCGAACCGGCACCCTCAATTCAGGGGTATCCGGGTCCGTGGTTTTCAGCACCAGCACGGCATCCTTGACTCCGATCGAGGCATCACGCTTGATCGAAACCGTAACCTGGTACCTCTTGCCCTGGTCGATGGGCACAATCTCAGTCGTAAACGCGGGGTCATCAACCACAGCCTCAGTGATCTCGACTGACGTTCCAGGACGATTGTTGACGATGATCAAATTCCGTCCGGGAGCTTGAACGGCCTCAACGGCTCCGAACTGAAGTTCAGGGGGCGTCACTCTCAAGAGGGCTCGGAGAACCCCGAAGACCTTGATTTCAACCACTTTCGCCTCAGGTGCCGTTGTCATGACCTTGACGACGGAACTGATCGGTCCGACCGGAGCATCTTCGAGCAACCTGATAACGACCTCGTATTGCGTGTCCGACCGGCCCTCAATTTTTTCACCGTCACCAAGGGCCCTATACGACACCTCGAACGCATCACTCTCCGACTCGACGCCGGTCACCGTGAAGGCGCCTGACCTTTCGGTACCCACCACCACGACCTTTTGTTCGGCCTTTTCCTTCTGGAGCGCATTAAAACGCACGAGCGCCCGCGGCATCACGTCGATATAGGGCTTGACGATAGCTTTGATCGCCAAAGTCACAATCGGAGCGCTGAGGTCATCAGTCATCACAAGGACCGACTTTGAAATCGCGCCTTTGAACCCGGTTGTATCCAACTTCGCCCTGACACTGCCCGTCCCTCCAGCCGGGATCTCCTTGTCATACTCGGCCACGGTGCATCCGCAGGTGGGCCTTACACTTTTGACCGTCAAGGGACCGGAACCTTCGTTCCGAAGATCGAATTTGACATCCTTGACGACACCCTGAGGAACTTCCCCCAGATCAATCACCTTTTCCTCGACAACCAGTTTCGGTCCACCCTGGGCCGCCACAAATGACACCATCGACACCATCACGGCGACCATTATCAGGGTCTTTCCAAATCTTCTCATCAGAATCCTCCTTGTCATCCTCAACACAAACGGCGACAATCTTAACCCTAATGAGTAATTTCTGCCGCCCCTATTTGTCAATTTCTCGCCCGATGACCGGTCTCCACACCGAAAACTCATCTCCAACGGACATCATACCGACCTCAAGAGAATCCGATGACACCGTCTCCTGACTCTCTTCATCCGGAACACCCGTCGATGCAAACCTCGTTCCATACGAGAGACCACCTCTACTTTCTGCCGGTTGGAGGCACTGCAATGGCCACGCTGGCTGGGCTCCTGCATCAGCAAGGACACCGGGTCGAAGGAGTCGACACCCAACTCTACCCACCGATGAGCACTCTCCTGAGCGATCTCGAGATTCCGGTACGGCTGGGTTGGGACCCCGACCTGATCCCCTCGGTCGATCGTGTGATCATCGGCAATGCCATACCACGAACCAATCCCGAGATCCAACGAGTTTTGACCGACCGGCGGCCCTATCTGTCTCAAGCCGAAGCAGTCAGTCATTATCTTCTCGCAGAGGGACGCGAGAGCCTGGTTGTTGCAGGCACTCACGGAAAAACTACGACGACCTCGATGGCAACGTGGATCTTCGAAGAGCTCGAAACCGATCCAACGGCACTGGTCGGCGGCCTGCTCAAATGGAGCCGCCGGTCCTTTCGGCTGGGGCAGGGGCCATGGATGATCATCGAGGGAGACGAATACAACACCGCTTTTTTCGACCGCGGGCCCAAGTTCCTCCACTACCGCGCACGAATCTTTCTGCTGGGACCGGTTGAATTCGACCACGCCGATCTCTATCACGACCTCGATGCCGTTCTGACAGCCTTCCGCGCCGGAACGGCGCAGGTGCCTTTCCACGGCACCATCGTCGTCAACGCCTTCTGGCCCACCGCCCTCGACTGTGTGCACAACACCTCGGCCGAGGTCCTCAAGGTTGGTTCGACGCCTGACTGTGCTCTCCGTCTCGGCGAGACCCTGGTCGAGGAGGATACCGAGATCACAAGCACTCCGGTCGAATGGCAAGGACGGAAGTTGGACCTGCGCCTCCCGATGCCGGGGCGTCACAACGCCGAAAATGCCGCAATGGCCATGGCCGGCGCCCTGGCCGCCGGCCTCGACCCCGACGCCATCATCGATGCGCTTTCCCGCTTCCCCGGCGTCGCGCGTCGCCTGGAAACCATCGGTGAGGCCTCGGGCGTGCTGATCGTCGACGACTTTGCCCACCACCCAACTGCCCTGGCCGCCACCATCACTGCGGTTCGGAGCCGGTGGCCCGGGCGAAGACTGGTCATCGCCTATGAGCCACACTCAATGACCGCGGCCAGAAGGGATTTTCAGGCGGCGTATGTCGATGCACTGGCCGGCGCCGATATCGCCCTGATGTCATACCCGTACTACAGTGACCGCCTGGCGCCCGAGGACCGCCTGGACCGCGATCAGATGACCTCTGTGCTGAAGGAACGAGGGGTCCATGCCATCATGCCGTCCGAGGGAAAGGATCCTGTCGAGGCATTGGCACCCTTCCTTCGCTCCGGAGACGTCGTCGTTGGTTGCTCTTCGGGGAATTTCGGCGCCTTTCATAGACGACTGCTGGAGAGGCTGGTCCATCTTGCGTAGAATTTCGATCGCAAGAGATGCAGCCGAAAGGACAACCGATGAATAAACTCGCCTTCAACCTCGCGACAACCTTCGGCCTCGGAGATCGACTGCCGGCGCCCGGCACCACAGCGGGTTCGTTTCCGGCAAGCCTCATCTGGCTCGTCGTCGCCTGGGGCCTCTTGAACTCTCCCTGGTTATTGGTGGCAACCACCGCCATGATCACTGTGGCGGTCATCGCCGGATTCTGGGCCTCGGATGCCGAGATCACGCGCCGCGGCAACTCAGACCCCGGTCCAGTGGTGATCGACGAGGTCGCCGGCCAGTGGCTGACCTACGGCACTGCCCTCCCTCTATGGGCGGCCGCTTCTCACCACGAGATGATCGTTTTTGCCGGAGCCGGATTCCTGCTCTTTCGCTTCTTCGACATCCTCAAACCCTGGCCCATCCGGCGTCTGGAGAGGCTCCACGGCGCACTGGGCGTGATGGCCGATGATCTTCTCGCCGGTGTGATGGCCGGGGTCGTGCTGGCATTGGCTCGACCGTATCTGGCCTTTCTGACGATGTGACCGGCACAATACGGTGCCCAACTCCGAGAGCGCCCAACACCTCAGACAGGACGTGCCACTCTTTGCATTGTTCCCAGGGTAACCTACTGTTATACGAACAGTTGCGGACAATGCATAGGGTGGCAATCCACGGGGAGCGGTTCAGATACCGCATCTCGGCCGACGCCGTAGGCCGCCGAGGTCATTTCCCGGAGGGGCGAGACTCTGCCGGCTTCTGAAATGACGCCCCTTGAGGGAAATGATCGAGCGGGAGCGACCGGCAGTCGTTTGCACCCAAGTCAATCTAGATGCGCTCCCGAAGGCCGGTTTTGGTATTCACCAATTCTCGGGCCGTAGCCACAATTCCATCCTCGAAGACACGCCGATCTTCCGGGCGGTCCTCTGAGAGGAGAAGACCTATAACAACCTCCGCTGCGACAAATCTCAGCCTTTCGCCGCTCATCGTTACAGGCGCCACTTCCCAATACGACATCAGTTTCGAGTTTCAAGTTTCAAGTTTCCAACCTCAACCGGCCTCACCTCGGCGATGAACCGCGCCGGACCCGTCAGGCCAAAACCCGTTCCCAGATCCTCAACGGTCAATACATCACCTGAAGCCGGGCGAACCCGGGCCGAATTCACGTCCCGATCCGCCATTTCGATCACACCAGCAGCGACCATCGCCGAACCGCAACTCAGGGTCTCGCTTTCAACACCTCGCTCGAAGGTCCGAATACCGACCGTGCCGTCCGGACCCCGACTGACGAAACTGACGTTGGCACCGCCTGGACCAAGTGCGGGGTGCCGCCTGAGTGCCGGCGCGGCCTCCGTAAAGTCCGACTGCGCCACGTCATCGACCTGAATGACCAGGTGGGGAACACCAACTTCAATGACGATGCCGTTCCACTTCCGGCCGATCGCCTCCAGGGCCGTCTGTTCAGCCGGCCCCGGAGTCGGAAGACGAAGCGTGACATTCTCCCCATCAACTTGAGCCGGAATCTCCGCCCAGTCCGTGATGACGACCAATTTTGAGGGTACATCGAGCAGGCGTACTGCAGCCAGAGCCGCACACCGCGTACCATTGGCGCAGAACTGAGCATGGGATCCATCGGCATTGCGGTAGTGCAGCCGAACACGAGCATCTTCCTCAACATCGAGGGCCAACACACCATCGGCCCCAATGCCCCGATGCCTTCGGCACAAACGGATCACCAGTTTCGGGTCCGAAGCCAGACGACCGCTCCACGAACCGACACCGACCAGGAAATCGTTCCCCGCCCCCTCCATGAGCCACAGGCTGTCGTCAGCCACTGACCATCCCACAGCTCCGAAAAGCGGAGCAATACCATATTGTGGCCGTTATTGTGGCCGTTCTTTGGGTTTTGCAGGCACCTGGGCTGATAGCTGATAGCTGATAGCTGACAGCTTTCATCACGGCGCCTCCACAATCGTTCGACAGTGGGCTTTTAGCGAGGCATTCCCGGCGTCATCTACCGCACGAACGGTGTAGGTCACGTTCCCGGCCGGCGGCGTCTCATCGAGATAGAACACCTCGGTGATCGCCTCGGCCAGCACCGCGACCTCTGCCTGACCGGCTCGGCGTTCAATTGAATATGCGGTGGCCCCCTCGGCAGCTCCCCAGCGCAACCGCACTCTGCCTCCCTCGGGAAGACAGACCAGGTCGACCGGGACCTCAGGGGGATAGAGATCGGGGAATTCCAGCCGAACCGACGGCCCCGGCGCACCCTTTCGAATGACTTTTCCCTCAGCTGTTGCAGTCACAACACGCAGACGGTAGAACCACGTTCGCCTATGGACCGCCCCACCGTCAATCCAGGTGGACTCGGACAACGGCGAGTCACTGACGATCTCCCACTGCTCGCCATCGCCGGAGCGCTCGACCTGTACCAGCCCACCCTCGACTCCGACCCATTGAAGATGCGGCCCATCCCTCTCGGCCGTAACTTCGAGGCCCTCGGGTGCCGGAGAAACAGGTTTGGGAATCAGCCGGGCAATATTTGAAAACTCCGATATCCGCCCTCTGCAACACACGCTGCGAACCGCATACCAGATTACGGTCTCGGCAATCTCTTCTTCATCTGTCGCCATCAGCCATCTGGCCAACTCGTCCTCGACCTGCAATTGCGAACCGCGCGTTGCCAGATCCAACCCCTCGCCTTCCAGCCGGGAGATGACCTCCCCGCGTCCCTCCAGGAGATTCCACCGGCCCTGGCGGTCCTTGGCCGTCGTTCCCGCCGCCGGCTCCTGGGCAAGGGGCATTTCGGCCCGCCAGACCTCGATTGATTCCAGATCGGGAAGGGGTCCACCTGCGATCGTCATCTGGGGATAGGACCACTGAAGATTGGCCGTCCCTTCGTCCTGAACCACCTGGAGGTCTCGGGTGGTATCGGCAACCCGGAGCTCAGGGGGCAGTGGCGCCGACTTCCGGCCACATCCCGATTCTGCCGCTAAAATACCCAGCAGAAACAGCATAAACCCCAAATGGCCTTTCCATCGCATCACAGGATGTACCGTGCCAGATCGCGGTCCGCGGCCAGGGGCCCGAGCACATTCTTGACCATGTCCTCGGTGACCTCATGGCGCTCGCCGGCCCGATCCGGCGCATCGAAGCTGATGTCATCCAGAAGTCGTTCCAGCACGGTGTAAAGCCTTCGTGCCCCGATATTCTCCGCCGAGTTGTTGATCTCAGCAGCCATCTGCGCCAGGGCCGTCACGGCATCTTCGGTGAAAACCAGCTCCAGATCCTCGGTCGCCATTAATTCGGTGTACTGTCGAATTAGCGAATTCTCGGGCTCGACCAGGATTCGCCGGAAATCATCGGCCGTTAACGCGTCGAGCTCCACCCTGATGGGAAACCGTCCCTGCAGTTCCGGAATCAGGTCGGCCGGCCGAGCAACGTGAAACGCGCCAGCAGCAATAAAAAGAACGTGGTCCGTTTTGACCGGACCGTAGCGGGTATTGACCGTTGTCCCCTCGACGATCGGCAGAAGGTCCCGCTGCACCCCCTCACGGGATACGTCAGGTCCGCCCCCACCGGCACGATCCGACGAAGCAATCTTGTCGATCTCATCGAGAAAGACGATGCCGGCATTCTCGACCCGCCGCAGGGCCTCGGTTTCGACCTGAGAGGAGTCGATCAATTTCTCCTCCTCCTCGCCCAGGAGGATGCGCCGCGCCTCTTCAACCGTCATGCGCTTATTGCTCTTTTGGCCCCCGAAGATGTTCCCGAACATATCCTTGAAGTTGACGCCCATGCTCTCCATGCCCTGGGGGGTGAACATCTCGACCGTCGGCGTTTTTTGCTCAGTGATCTCCAGTTCGATCTCTTGGCTCTCAAGCAGTCCATCGCGCAATTGCTTTTTGATCGCCGGCCGCACCTCTTCCAGCGAGGCACCGACCGGAAGATTGGCAGAGACCACCAGGAGGTCGAGCAGCCGATCCTCGGCGGCTCGTTCCGCCCGGACCTTGACCTCACGGGTCCGGTTTTCACGGACCATCTGGATGCCGGCTTCGACCAGGTCGCGGACGATGCTCTCGACGTCCCGCCCGACATACCCGACCTCGGTGAACTTTGAGGCCTCGATCTTGAGGAACGGAGACTCGGTCAGACGGGCCAGGCGGCGGGCAATTTCAGTCTTTCCGACTCCAGTCGGACCCATCATGATGATGTTCTTCGGCACAACCTCGTCACGAAGGTCTGGATCCAACTGCTGCCGCCGCCACCGGTTGCGCAGGGCGACCGCCACCGCTCTTTTTGCCAGGTTCTGGCCGACGATGTAGCGGTCCAGTTCGACAACAATTTCTTTGGGCGTCAAATTGTCCATGTTCACGAACTCAACTCCTCAATCGTAATGTGTTGATTGGTATAGATGTCAATGCCCCCGGCGATCTTCAGGCTCTCTTCGACAATCGTTCGGGCTTCGAGATTGGTGTGGGCCACCAGGGCTCGTGCCGCCGCGAGGGCGTAGCCGCCACCCGACCCGACCGAGACAACGTCGTCGTCAGGGGAAAGCACCTCGCCGGTGCCCGACACCAAAAGCGTCGTCGTTGCATCGACGGTGATCAGCATCGCCTCGAGGTGGCGCAAAGCCCGGTCGGTACGCCATTCACGCGCCAACTCCACCGCCGACCGCTCGAGATTGTGGCTGAAAGCCTCCAACTTGGCCTCGAAACGGGTAAAAAGGGCCAAAGCGTCTGCAACCGACCCCGCAAAGCCCGCCAGGACCCGTCCGCCGGCCAGGGGACGGACCTTGGCCGCCGTATGTTTCATCACCGTTGTACCCAGGGTGACCTGGCCATCTGAGCCGATCGCCACCTTGCCGTCACGGCGAACCGCCAACACCGTTGTATGGTGCCATTCGTTCATTCGAGCCTCCAAACCGCCATTGTATCAAGAAGCCATCAGCTGTCAGCTATCGGCTCGTCACAGCGGTCCAAAGCCGCGAGCGCCGAAAACGCAAACCCGGGGCGTGCCGGGTGCGCCCTCTCTTCACCGGGCAGAACCCCCAACCGAGCCGCCGATGCGAAGAAGGGCGACACCGGGCAACCCTCGGCGAGCGCATCAACCACCGAATCTCGGCCAACGCCGTAGGCCGCCGAGGTCATTTCCCTCAAGGGTAAGGCTCTCCCGATTCCGACAATGTCGCCCTTGAGGGAAATGCACCGAGCGGGAGGGCCGAAGGCGCTCCCGAAGGCCGGGATTGAAATCCAGAGGCCGGGACGGTGGACAGCGTCCGAGAACGGCGTCAGGTGCAGGTGCAGCGGCAGATGGCAGCGTCGGCGACCGAGGCGGCGGTGTGCGGGATCTACAACCCGAGAGCACCATGCGAGGCAGGAGCCCCGCGCTCCAACTCAGCCTTCCAGTGTCACGATGCACGATCGGAGTCGTGTGCTCCTAACCGGCATCCCAGCGTCCAAGCGTCCTAGACCTTCTCCAACTTTGCGATCGTCGGTACCAGCGTCTTGCGCCCCGCCCGGTCGAAGTAGATGATCAGTTTGAGCTGCGGCCCACGGCCCTGGCACGACAGCACAACCCCGGAACCGAACCTTTGATGGGACACACGGTCACCCGGTCGCCAACCCTTGCCGTCTCCATCTTCGACGGTTGCGGCAATCGGGCGTGCCCGCCCTCCCCTCATAAGGTTCCGGGTGGGAGCAGGACTGGTCCTGACAGATCTATCAGGCTGGGTCCCCATCACACCGGTTTGTGGCGCAACGGACCTTTGAAACCCTTGCCCCATGGTTGGAACGTCGAAACCCCAGCTCTGACCCACGATCTGCGAGAGCGCATCACTGTCGTCCTGAAGAGACTCTGAGGGAATCTCCACCAAGAAGCGCGACGGGCGGGTCGGATTTCGCTGGCCGAAGAGAAACCGCTCGCGAGCGGCCGTTAGGGCCAGGCGGTGGCGCGCACGAGTCATACCAACATAGGCCAGCCGCCGTTCTTCTTCGAGACCCTCGGCATCTTTCTGGGAGTTGGCGTGGGGCAACAGACCATCTTCAAAACCGACGACGAAGACCGCATCGAATTCCAGTCCCTTCGCCGAGTGCAGGGTCATCAGGCTGACGGAATCCACAGAGGCCTTTTGATCGCTGTCCTCGAAGAGGGCGATACCATCCAGGAAGGCCTCAAGATCTTGTCCCTGCAGCGAGGCCTCGGCCACAGCCGTTGCCAGTTGCCGGAGATTCTCGCGCCGGACAACCTTCTCCTCTTCCTCGCCGTCATAGAGCCCCAGCAGGCCGGAGGTCTCAAGCAGCCACCCGACAAAGTCCGCAGGCGCCATGATCTCCCTCTGCGTCTCGGCTTCGTCCAAGATTTCAAAAAAACGCCCGAGGGCAACCCGAGCCCGTGGCGTCAGAGTCTCAGGGGTATCCCTCGCCGCAATCGGAATGGGACGACCCACTGCTTCAGCGTGGGATCTCAGGGCGTCGATGGTGACGGCCCCGATACCCCTGGCAGGCACGTTGACAACCCGTTCGAAGGCCAGTGCGTCTTCCGGGCGAACAACCAACCGCAGGTAGGCCAGGGCATCTTTGACCTCGGCCCGCTGCCAGAATCTCAGGCCACCGACGACCCGGTAGGGCACCTGTCGTCGGGTCAGTTCTTCCTCGAAAGGCCGCGTCTGGGCATTGGTCCGCATCAGAACCGCCATCTCGCCAAGGGGATATCTCGACTGGAGGGTCTCGATGCGATCACACACCCACCGCGCCTCCTCCCGTTCGCTCGGCGCAATAAAGAGGTGCACCGGCTCTCCCCCCTCTTTTTCGGTGAACAACTTCTTGCCCCGGCGCTGGGTGTTGGCAGCGATCAGGGCGCCGGAGACTTTCAAAATCGGCGCGGTCGATCGGTAGTTCCGCTCCAGTGCGACAACGTGGGCGCCGGGAAAAGAGCGCTCGAAATCCAGGATGTTGTCCATCTCGGCGCCGCGCCACCGGTAGATGCTCTGATCCTCGTCCCCGACTGCGGTGATGTTGCCCTTTTCGCTCAGGACCGTGTTCAAGAGCTTCATCTGCAACTTGTTGGTGTCCTGGAACTCGTCGACCAGAAGCCACTGAGCGCGACGCTTGACCGATGCGGCGACGGCCCTGTCCGATGACAGGGCCTTGAGGACCAGCGCCAGCATATCGTCAAAATCGACGGCGCCTAATTCTTTCTTGCGGGCGGTGTAGCGCCGCCACAATCGGGCGACGACCTGAATCCGGACATCACCGGTTCGCTTTTCCAGGCTCTTCACACTCTCCATACGGTTGACATGGCCCGAGATTCGCGACAGCACCTTGCGGGCCGGGTATTCCTTGGGGTCGAGACCCTCATCCTTGAGAATCTTGACCATCAGGCCCCGTTGATCGTCACTGTCGATGATCGAAAACCTGCGCGGCAGGCCCGCAGCTTCCGGCCACCTACGGAGAATGTCCAGGGCCCATCGGTGGAAGGTGCCGACAAAGGCGCCTCCCAGGCCAGGGCCGGCATCGATCAACGTGGCTGCCCGTTCCCGCATTTCCCGGGCGGCCTTATTGGTGAAGGTGACGGCGGTGATTTCAAAGGGTTCAGCCGCACCCCGCCCAATCAAATGAGCAACCCGGTGAATCAATACCCGTGTTTTCCCCGACCCGGCCCCAGCCAGAACCAACAGTGGTCCCTCGCCGTGGGCCACAGCCTCCCGCTGTGTCGGGTTGAGTCCCTCAAGCAATCTGTCCGCAGTCATCTCAGCCACACCCATCTGCATCTATTCGTCTTTGTCATCTGAGCCACCGATCTTCCAATATCTTCTATCCTGCATTTCTCACCAGAGTCCGGCTGCGAGGCACGAAGGTATCTTTCCAGTTTCAACCAGTTTCGGGCACGCCAACGCTCACCAACCTACAAAGGAAACGGTCTGGGGCGTGCCCTCTATTCCACCGTCACACTCTTGGCCAGATTCCGGGGTTGGTCTACATCCAGCCCCAGTTCAACGGCCACTCGATAGGCCAGCAACTGTAAGGGGATCGTAGTGACGATCGGCTGCATCAGGCGGTCAACGGCAGGAATCGGCAAGACGATGTCGGCCACCTGGGCCACGTCGGCGGCTTCCCGTTCCGCCACGGCGATGACCACCGCGCCACGGGCCTTAACCTCCATTAAATTGCCCAGAAGTTTTTCCCGCGTCGGCGTGGCCGGCGCTACGGTGACGATCGGGAACCCCTCGGTCAGAAGGGCGATCGGTCCATGCTTCATTTCACCGGCCGGATAGCCCTCTGCGTGGAGGTAGGAGATTTCTTTGAGTTTCAGTGCGCCTTCCAGCGCAATCGGGTAGAGGCAGCCTCTGCCCAGGAACAGTGAATCCGTCGCCTCGGCCAACAGATGTGTTGCCTGCTCATAGGCCTCTTCGCTGCCTTCAATCGCCTGTTCGATCGCCAGGGGCAATCGCAGCAGTTGCCGAATAATCTCGGTGTCCATATCGTCCGACAGGCCACGAACCTGCCTCAGGGCCAGCGCCAGGAGGACCATCGCCACCAACTGCGTCGTGAACGCTTTTGTCGAAGCGACTCCGATCTCGGGTCCGGCCTGGGTCAACATGCGGGCCTGGGACATACGCCACGAAGATGATCCCCGGACATTGCAGATCGTACCCAGCAGGGCGCCGGCATCCTTGGCAAGCTCCATCGCAGCCAGGGTGTCGGCGGTTTCTCCGCTCTGGGTCACGCCGACAACCAGCACGTCCCGGGCCACCAACGGCTCCCGGTAGCGGTACTCCGACCCGTAGTCGACGTCAGTCGGAAGGCCCGTCAGACGCTCGATCAGGAACTTCCCCACCAGGCAGGCATGCCACGAAGTGCCACACGCGACCAAGTGGATCCTCCTGACTTCGGCCAACCGGTCATGATCAAAACCAAGATCACCCAGGTTGACTGCGGTGCGGTCGGCGTTCAGATAGGCTCGAACGGTGTTTCGAACGGCATCGGGCTGTTCGTGAATTTCCTTGAGCATAAAGTGGCGAAATCCGCCCTTGTCCATCCGGCCCGCATCCCAGTCCAAGGTCTCTACCGGCCGGTCAGCCCTACGCCCATCGTTGTGAATGTGTGCTTCGTGCTGGTGAACGACGGCGATGTCGCCGTTTTCCAGGTAGATCACCCTCTTGGTTCGGTGCAACAGGGCCACGACGTCCGAGGCGACGATCATCTCGTCATCACCGACACCGACGACCAACGGCGGCCCGTTTCGGAAGGCAACGACGGTGTTGGGTTCATCTCGATTGACCGCCACCACCGCGAACTGTCCGACCAGGCGGGGCAGGATCGTCTCGACCCGTTCAAAGAGGCTGCCTGTCGCTTGCCCCAACAATTGTGCGATCAGCTCGGTGTCGGTATCCGAAGCCAACGGAATCCCCTGATCCAAGAGTTCTCTGCGAAGGTCAGCGTAGTTCTCCAAAATTCCGTTGTGAACCACCGCAATGTGACCGTCGGCATCCACTTGTGGATGGGCGTTTGCCTCGGTCGGTGCGCCGTGAGTCGCCCAGCGCGTATGACCGACACCGACCGATCCTCGAGGCGGCTGATCAAAAGCCAACTCCTCAAGATTGGCCAACTTGCCCGCAGCCCTGAGCACCTCGATCGTTTCTGTGCCCATCACCGCCAGACCGGCCGAGTCATAACCTCGATATTCCAGCCTCCTGAGACCGTCAAGGATGACCGGCACCGCCTGGTGCTCGCCAACGTATCCGATGATGCCGCACATGTCTTTCTCCTCAGTCGTTTCAGCCTCTTGCAAAAGACTGTTTTAGAGCAATTAGCCATTAGCTGTTAGCTGTTAGCCGTTAGCAAAAAACTTCATGGCTCTCAGAGCTAAATGCTAACAGCTCCCGGCGAAGCCGGACTCTCAGCGCGCCGCGATTTTTTTGGCCAGTGAGGCCAGTAGATCGTCGAAGGCACCGGCAAAGGAAGCCACACCGTCGTGTTGCAGCTTCATCGTCACGGCCTTGAGATCGATGCCGTGAGCCTCGAGACCCTTCATAACGCTGTCGGCCGATGCCATGCCCTCCGCAAGTGCGTTCCGCGGCTTTCCGTGGTCCCGGTATGCGTCCATTGTCGCCGCAGGAATCGTATTGACTGTCTGCGGCCCGACCAACTCTTCGACGTAGAGCACATCGGGATAGGCCGGATTCTTGGCCGAGGTCGAAGCCCAGAGCGGCCGCTGCACCTGAGCGCCCCGAGCTATGAACCTCTCAAAATTCGGCCCGTGGAAAATCTCCTTGAACCGACGATAGGCCAGGCAGGCATTGGCGATTGCGGCTTTCCCTCGGAGTGCGAGAGCCTCAGGCGTGCCGACGACCTCAAGCTGTGCATCGACCGCCGTATCCACCCGGCTGACGAAGAACGACGCAACCGAAGCGACCGTCGATGGTTCCCCACAACGCTCGAGACCTCGTACGTAGGCCTGGGCCACCGCCTCGTAGTCGTCCATCGAGAACATCAGGGTCGCGTTGACATTGATGCCGGCGGCGATCAACGCCTCGATCGCTGGGATACCCTCAGCTGTTGCCGGAACCTTGATCATCAAATTGGGCCGGTCGACCCAGGCCCACAAGCGGCGGGCATCCGCGATCGTTCCTGTGGTGTCGTGTGCCAGATCCGGCGCCACCTCGAGGCTGACGAAACCGTCGCTGGAGTCACTGGCGTCATAGACCGGTCGCAAAACATCAGCTGCAGCCCGGATGTCCGTGACCGCCAGTTCTTCGTAGACTTCGACTGCGGTTGCCTTCGGATTACCACTGAGCACGGCATCAACCTGCTCGTCATACTCGTTGGTGCCGGCGATCGCATTCTTGAAGATTGACGGATTGGAGGTCACGCCTCGAACTCCGTCCTCTTCGACAAGCTGAGCCAATCCACCGCCTTCAACCAGGCTACGCTGAATGAAATCCAGCCATACCGCCTGCCCATGATCCGCCCAGAGCGCCTTCAGTGCATTCATCTCTATCCCCGTTTCTCAAACCCGGCAAATCCGGAACCAAAAAGGGACCACCCTGCTTCGCCGGGTTGCTGTCAGCTATCGGCTATCAGCTCTCAGCCTTCAACCGATTGGAGTCGCACAATATCCGGCTCATCTCGTTGACACAAGTACGGACCGGACATTTCGATCAACCGAATGCGGCCTGTTGTCTTGCTGATGGCTGAGAGCCAAAAGATTGAAGAAAACGAAATCAACCCTCAATTACCTTTATTGCAGCCTCTACGATCCTCTCGACCGTGAAACCCAGCTTCTCGGCCACGACCTCGCCCGGTGCAGAGGCGCCGAAGCGGTCGAGCCCAATGACGACGCCGTC
>JAOZPW010000406.1 GCA_029932545.1 Thermoanaerobaculales bacterium
ATTCGGTGACCGGGTGCGGATCTCCGCACGGCTGGTCCAGGCCACCGACGGGACCCAGCTCTGGGCCGATCGTTACGACCGGACGATCTCGGACATTTTCGCCCTCCAGGATGAGATCTCCGTCGAGGTCGCCAACCAGCTCCGCACCGCCCTCTTCAAGGACGAAATGGCTAAACTTCGACAACGCCACATTCCAGACCGTGAGGCCAACGACCTCTATTTGCGGGGCCGCTACCTCTGGTACCGACGCCGCGAGGGTGATCTGCAAGCCGCTATCGGGCTCTTCGAGACAGCGATCTCCAAAGACCCGGAGTACGCTCAACCCCACGCAGGGATCGCGGAGGTGTTCGCCGTACTCGGCCTCAACGCCTACATGGAACCCAAACTCGCCTTTGCCCGGGTGCGGGCCGAACTCGATCAGGTCTTTGTTCTCGATGATTCCGTCGCCTCCGCCCACGCCGTCAAGGGTGCTCTTTACGGCTACCATGAATTTCATTGGGAGCTTGCCGAGGAGGGCTTTCGTCGAGCCATCGAGCTCGAGCCCAACTGGGGGGTCGTCAAGTGCTGGTACGCCGGCTTCTTGGCGGGTCTGAGGCGCCTTGAGGAGTGTGAGTTCCAAGCTCGCGCTGCCGCCGCTGCGGAACCCATGGCTCCTCTGGTCCAGGCCCTTGCGGGAATCAATCTGCTGAACGCCGGATCGAAGGAGGGTTTCGTCTTACTGCGCCGGGCCCTCGAAATGGACGCCAAACACCCAATCACGAATCACTACTACGGTCAGAGGCTGGCCATACTCGGTCTCTATGATGAAGCCATTCCCCTTTTGGAGACCGGCTACCGCGCCGGCATCGTGTTGGATGCAGGCCTGCTCGCCTATGCGTTTGCAAAACTGGGCCTCACTGAGCGCTTCGAGGATATCGAGAAGCAGCTCCAGGAATTGGCTTCCAAGAGATATGTCTCGCACTTCACCCGCGCATTTGTGGCTCTGGCCAAAGACGATCAGGATATGTTCTTCGACTGTCTCGACGCCTCCCGGCAGCAGGGAGAGATGGAAGCGGGGCTCATCGAGTGCGGCGAATGCTTCGCACCGGTTCGCGATCACCCGAGATACCGCCATCATCTGCAGGAGATGGGGATTCCCGAGGGAGTGGTGGCGACTCCCGTTGTCTGACAATGGACAGCAATATTGTACGGGCTCGCCCTGCCCCGTCTTGACGCCGGGGTTTAGGAACTCCTTAATACTTCCTTAAGGACATTGCGGTTCTCTCAACCCATCTTTTCTCCATCGGCAATTGCTGTGACAGTGAATTCAACCGCCGGGGACGCTCCCGGCACTACGGCGCCTGTCCTCATCAAGAGTTCACCGGCGCGAACCAGGAGAGGTGTGTTATGAAAAGATTGATTCTTGCGTTGGTCGTGGTCGGATTCTTCGCGATTCCGACGTTTGTGATGGCAGGTGGGACAGTTGAGGAAATGACGTTTTTCAGCCAGGCGCTGGGGGAGGATATGCCTCTCCTGGTCTACCTGCCTGAAGGTTATGGGACTTCAGGTCTGTCATACCCCGTGGTGTACTTCATCCACGGCATGACCAGTGACCATACTTCCAATCCGCAGGTCGTTGAGGCTGCGGACCTTTTGATCTCGAACGGCTGGACTGAGCCTTTTATACTGGTCTTGCCGAATGCGTACTGTTTCCCCTTCGTGGACGCGGGCTACCCACTGCCGATCCACTCCTCGTTCACCAACTCCGACTTGAACGGCGATTATGAGGACTACTTCACTGAAGACATCCTTGAGTGGGTCGAAGCAACCCTCCGGACAATTCCCGACCGTGACCACCGCTTCGTCACCGGCCACTCGCAAGGCGGTTACAGTGCCATGCGGGTTGCACTGCGCCACCCGAATTTGTTCAGCAAGGTCGGGGCGCACTCCTCGCCGCTGTCCTACGAGCCGATGGTGGGTTTCGGTCCGATGATCGTCGCCGAATATCCGGACGGAACTCCGTACGACTATAGTCCTCATGCCGGATTTATTTCGAAAATCCTTTTCGCTTACGGCGCCTCCTTTACGCCAAACCTCTCCAACTCGCCGTGGTTCGTGGACCTGGCATTTGACCCGTACGGTCTGCCCGATCCTGCGGTATTACCTCGGTTCATCGCCCACAGCAACACCCACTGGGCGGCAGAATTCGCCGCGTCCGGCGCCGATCTCGGCATCTACTTCGACTGCGGGACCCTGGATGAAATGGGTGCCAACTATCTTACACAGTATTTCGCGGGAACACTCGACGTGCTTGGAGTTCCCTACACTCAGCGCTGGTTTGTGGGTGACCACCACAGCCACATCGGGATTCAAATGCCGATCCACTTCACGTATTTTCTGCCTCTGAGCGCCACCGTCGAAATCAACCCGGATACTCTCAAACTGAGATCTCGCGGGCGTTGGGTGACTGCCTACCTTGAGCTTCCCGGCGGTCTGGCGGTCAGTGATATCGACGTCTCAACAATCGCCATCACCGAGGTCGACGGCATGGAACTGGCGACGGCCATCCATCGTGAGGGCCCGACTGCCGTCAGTGATGTCAACGGCAACGGGGTTCTGGATCTGATGGTCAAGTTTGACCGCAGCGATCTCATCGAGCAGTTGGGCGGTCACGGCGGCGACACGGTCGCCATCGTAATTGACGGGCAGTTGCTCAACGGCTGGTACCTCGAGGCTGTTGACACCGTCAAGGTCGTGAATTGACAAGGTTCCAATTCC
>JAOZPW010000407.1 GCA_029932545.1 Thermoanaerobaculales bacterium
GCTGTACCGACTGCCACAACGCCGGCCATGATTCTCCGGAAGACCTACACGCCGACAGGGACCGCTGCGTCGCCTGCCATCAGGGAGTTGCCGCATCGTTCAACCTTCCCTACGCGCATAGAAACGGAACTCGAGCCTTTGACTGCGCCTCCTGCCATTCGATCCACGGACAAAACCACGTCGCACGATCGATCCTCACTTCGAACGGTGGCGCGTGCATCGAATGCCACACCGAAAAGCGACTCCCGATGGTTTTTCCTCACCCCCCCGCAGACCGCAGAGGCTGCGTCAGTTGCCATATGCCGCACGGCAGTACCAATCCAAGGCAACTCCAGCGCCCCAGTGTGATGATGCTGTGCCTCGAATGCCACGCCGACGTGCCGTCGTACCACGATCTGTCAGGGGCGAAATACCGTAATTGCCAGACCTGTCATACCGCCATTCATGGGTCCAACCACGACCCGAGCCTACTCAATGAATAACGATCCAAAAGGGAGGATTTAGATTTATGCGTCGTTTCACTCTTTTCATCATTGTAGGGATATGTGCCTGCGCGGCTGCGGCCTTTGCGATTGACGGCCTGCGGGACAATCCCATAGAACAACAACAGCAGGTCACCACAGATGGGCAGCAGGATCTCATCGCCATTCTCCTGGGCATGTACCCTCAGAAGACCCTCGAGGAAGGTGTCTACGTCGGATCCGAGTTCTGTATTTCCTGCCACGGAGGCATGGCCGACTTCCGAAATACTCTCCATCGCAAGAAGACACAATTCCCAACGGAAGAGACGGTCGTCAACGATTACAACCAGAACGGCGTCAACGATTTCGCCGAGGGCCTGGATTTCAACACGATCGACTCAGCCTTTGACACCTACAAGCCCAACGCCCCAATCCTTGGGATGGACGGCGGCAACTACACAATGACGATCGGCGAGAGCACCGGAAACCTGGTCGCAGTCCAGGGTGGCGAAGGTTGGAAACAGCGCTACGTGCTTCGTATGCCGGTCACCGGCACGCCAAACGGCATCACCGCCGGCAACTACATCTCGCCGGTTCAGTACAATCTCGAGACCAACGGCTATACGGTCTATCACGGTGGCGACTGGTATGACGCAGACCATCTCCCCAAATTCAACCCCAGCACCCCTGCATCCGAGTTTGCGGCCAATAACACCCGGTCGTATTCACAGGGCTGCATCGGCTGTCACTCCACCGGCATGAAATCGGTTGTCCAGGATGACAACGGCGAGTGGCAGGCTGATCTCTATCCAGCTGCGCTGACCATGCCCGGAGACCCCACCTATTGGGATTTCGACCATGACGGCAACAAGGACCTGACCAACGTCGGTTGCGAGAGCTGCCACGGCCCGGGTTCGGACCATATTCTGAACGGCCCCAGCACCGGCACGATCGTCAATCCCGCAAATCTGGATACCCTCGAGGCCAACTGGGTCTGTGCCCAGTGCCATATTCGACCAAAATCCGTGCCTGACAGCTTGCACGGTTATCCCTACAACGAGACAGAAGATCGCCAGTGGATTCCCGGCAGCGGTGAGGATTTCATGGACTTCTGGACGGATAAATCCGGGCGCTGGCCTGACGGAAAACATGCCAAACAGCACCATCAGCAGTGGGACGATCTCTACGAGAGCTCCAAACCTACCTTCGTCTACCACGAAGTTCGTTGCTCCGAATGCCACAACTCGCACCGCAACACCGCCAACAAACACCAGATCGTCGACTCAATCGACGACGGCGGATTGACAATTGCCACATCGAACGACAACAACACCCTGTGCCTTGCCTGTCACGCCGGCCACGGAGATTTTGAAGAGATCTCGGTGGAGATGGTTGCCGACTACGAGGCCAACGAAACTGAAATCGGAGAGATCGTCAGCGGGCACTCTCATCACCCTTATGCACCCGAGCGCTCCATGGGACTCTCCCGCTGCTCGAAGTGCCACATGCCGAAGGTGGCAAAATCAGCGGTCAATTACGATATTCACTCGCACACCTTCGAACCGATCCCGCCTGAAAAGACCCTGATGTACCAGGACGACGGCGGTATGCCCAACAACTGTGCGGTCAGCTGCCACGCCACCAAGGTCAATTCTTGGGGATACGGTATTGCCGCAGACATCGGCGTCTGGAACGATCAATTCGCAGTCGATACCGCGACCAAACTGATGGAGTACTACGGTCCGGCCGGCTCCTGGTGGAACACCGACGCACCCAAATCCCTGGGCGGTTTGATCATCGATAATGCACTCGCTCCTGGAGTGTATGAATTGCCTGATGATTTCGACCCGGAAGGCGACTAGTCGTCCTAATTCACCTGACCAAACGGGGGCCTTCGGGCCCCCGTTTTGCCCAACCCGGCGTAGCCGGAACCAAAAAGTTCAGCCCTCGATGTAAGCTGTCCGCAGAGTCTGTCGGCAGATTTACCACAGAGACACAGAGGAACACAGAGGGCAACCCAATGGCGTTCCCGGCGTTCGCCCACCCGCTTCGCGGGCTCAGCAGAAGACCTGCCCATCGCCTCAGACACAGGGCGTCCCATCGAAGTGCAGGCCTTCAGCACGCGGGCTTTACCCGCCTGTGCGAACCAGTCCGACGCGAGCATGGTCCACCTCAAATGGTATGCCCCGTAGCCCGGTTGCACGCAAAGCGTACTGGGGCAGAAGAGAGGCGTGTGACAAGAACTGGTTCTTGGAGCTCGTTTCTCTTCTGACCATAGCGGACGAAGT
>JAOZPW010000408.1 GCA_029932545.1 Thermoanaerobaculales bacterium
CCCTCTGTGTTTCCTCCTGCTCCCCCTCTCCCCCTCTCCCCCTCCTGCCTTCTTCTCCTTGACACATCGCCTCCGCTGCGAAACTATGAATGAGCGCTCATTCATCTGGAGGAACCATGCCCGGAAGCGACAGTGATCGCAAGTTGACACCGCGGGAATTCAAACGGATGAGGATCCTCAGGGCAGCGATCGAGGTCTTCGCCAGGGATGGGTATTTCTCGGCACGAATGACCGATATTGCCAAGGCGGCGGATGTCGCCGACGGCACGCTCTACCTGTATTTTGACGGCAAAGAGCACCTTCTTCTATCCGTCTTCGACGATGTGCTGGATCGCTTCATCGATCAGTTGAAACAGGAAATGAAACGTCTCGACGACCCCATGGACAAACTCAAGATCATGGTCCGCCTTCACCTCGAGGCCCTGGGGAGAGATCGGGCACTGGCACAGGTACTTCAGATCGAGACCCGCCACTCCAGGAAGTTCATGCGACTACTCTCCCGTGGTAAACTTGGAGAGTATTTGAGCCTCCTGAATGACATTGTCAAGGAGGGCCAGGATTCGGGGAGTTTCCGGGGAGACGTCAACGCCGGATTGGCCACCAACGTGATCTTCGGCGCAGTCGATGAGTTGGTTAATCGGTGGCTTTTGTCAGATGAGCCGGGCGACCTCGCCCAATATCAGGGTCCTCTCTTGAAGATGCTTTCTCAGGGACTCGTGCCGTGTGAATTCCACGAAGGAGCCGCCGAATGACTGTCAAGAATGTTCTCGATATCTACCGCCTCGAAACCCAAAAGCCACGAAAAGAACACTATTTCCATTATTTCCCCGGTGGCAAGAGAGTCTTTTCGACAGAAGAGTTTTTTGAGCGCACGTCATTCCTTGCGGCAGGATTTGAAAAACTGGGTTTGAAACACGGCGATCGCCTGATGATGCTGATGGACAATCGGCCCGAGTGGCACATGGTTGATTTGGCGACGATCGATCATGGCGCCATTGACGTCCCGATCTACGGAACGCTGACCGCCGACCAAATCACCTTCCAGGCCCAGGATTCCGGAGCAATGATCGCCATCGCAGAGAATGCCGAACAGATGGCCAAGTTCCTGGAGATCAAAGACAAGTGCCCCAAATTGATGACCCTGATTCAGGTCGAAGGAGAGACGGCTGACGGCGTTTTGACCCTTGAGGAGGTCATCGACAGCGGCGACTCCGACAACGCCGGTGACCTCTTCTGGGAGAGGGCCGAGAAGGTTCAACCAGAGGACACCCTGACCTTGATCTACACCTCGGGCACCACCGGAAATCCCAAGGGCGTTGAACTGACCCACGACAACCTGGTGCAAAACGTCATCCCCTCAGCCACACGGGCTGTGATCAGCTCCGATGACGACCTCGCGCTGGAGTTCCTGCCCCTGTGTCACGTGTTGGAACGTATGCTGGGTTATCTCTACATGTACGTCGGGGTCACCAAGGCCTACTGCTCGGTGCACCACGTTGCGGACTTGTTGGCCCAAGTCAAACCGACGGTCTTCTGCAGCGTACCCAGACTCTTCGAAAAGATCCACGACAAGATTCAGGGCAAAGTCGCCACGGCGCCTGCAATCCGCCAGGCCCTATTCAGGTGGGCCATCAACCAGGGCAAGAAAGCCTATCCTGAGCGATTGGCCGGCCGTGAACCCGGAGGTCTAGGCTACAAATTGGCGGAGAAACTGGTGCTTTCCAAGGTTCGAGAAGGAATGGGAGGCAGAGTCCGGCTCTGCGTCTCGGGCGGCGCCCCCCTTCCGAGGTTCGTCGGTGAATTCCTGCACTCGATCGGCATCTGGGTCCTCGAGGGTTATGGCCTGACCGAGACCTCTCCGGTGGTCGCCGTTAACGGCACAACGCCGAACATGACGCGGCTGGGAACGGTCGGCAAGGTGATCGACAACGTCGAGGCCAAGGTTGCTGAGGACGGCGAGCTCTGCGTTCGTGGCCCTTCCATCATGAAGGGCTATTGGAATCTGCCGGAAAAGACCGCCGAGGCCTTCGACGAGGACGGATTCTTCTTGACCGGCGACATCGCCGAGATCGACGACGATGGTTTCATTCGCATCACCGATCGAAAAAAGGATCTGATCGTCAACGCGGGTGGCAAGAATATTGCGCCACAGCCGATCGAAAACGAGATCAAGCAGTCAATCTTCGTCGATAACGTCGTGCTGATCGGTGACAAAAAACCTTTCATCGTTGCCCTGATCTCGCCCAACGAGGAAGAACTCGCCGTCTGGGCCAAGGAGAAAGGTCTGCAAGGCGAAACAACCGAAGAGCTGTCCCGATTGCCCGAGGTCGTGGCCCTTTTCGATGGCGTTATCTCCAATACCAATGAGAGCCTCGCTCGCTTCGAACAGGTCGGGAAGTTCGCCGTTTTGCCGTTGATGCTGTCGATCGAAAGCGGCCACCTGACACCGACGATGAAGGTCAAACGCCGCGTCGTTGAGCAGGACCATCAGGACCTGATCGACGGGATGTACGCTAAATAGGGACCCACGCCGGCACGAAGTGCCGCCATGGCAACGCCATGGAGATTCCGAAGGAATCCAGCGTGGGCAAGGGGCCGAAAACGGCTCGCTTCACAATTTTGAATTTTTAATTTTGAATTTTTAATTAAAGACGCGTATTTGGGCGTAGGTCAGTTGTGATCGGACCCGCGATTTGGTGTTTTCCCTCAGCGTTCTTGGCGTTCTTTGCGAGAGGTATTCATGCTGG
>JAOZPW010000124.1 GCA_029932545.1 Thermoanaerobaculales bacterium
TTGTTGATACAAACCCGACCGGAGTACACTTGAGTCCATGCCGCTCGGCGGCAAACTCAAGGAGGTCCTGATGGCACAGCAGAGAGTCTTCATCCTCGGTGCGGTTCGCACCCCAATCGGCAGCATCGGTGGTGGATTGGCCGCTCTGCAAGCGGAAGATCTGGCGACCCATTCGATCGACGCGGTTCTCGAGCGGACCGGTATTCCGGCCTCGTCGATCGACTACACCTGTATGGGCTGGGTAATGCAGGATCCCCGGTCTCCCAATGTTGCCAGAAACGCAGCACTGCGGGCCGGGATCCCTCACACCTCAGCGGCCACCACCTTTCACGAGAACTGTGCCTCCGGCGGTGCCGCGGTTCACAGCATCGCCCGCAGAATTGCCCTGGGCGAGATAGGGGTCGGCATCGGAGGCGGCGTTGAGAGTATGAGCAATGTCGCCCGATACCTCTTCGAAGGCCGAAATAAGGGGCAACTCTACGGTGACATGACCCTGGTTGACGGCCTGTTCGGCGCCCTGACCGACACCCATGTCGAGAAAGGCGAATTGATGGGACTCCTCACTGAACGCCTGGTCGAGCGCTATGGCGTGACCCGCGAGGAACAGGATGAGATCGCGTGGCGCAGCCACCACAACGCTCTCGATGCCTGGGACCAAGGCTATTTCGACGATTACGTCATACCGGTATCGGTCCCCCAACGGCGCAAGGACCCCCGAATCGTCGACCGGGACGAAGGCCCTCGGCCCGTCACCCGGGAGGAGCTGGCCGGGGCAAAGCCCTACTTCAAGCGTGACGGCGGCACGATCACGACGATCAATGCCTCGAGCCTCAACGACGCCGCGGCGGCGCTGGTCCTCGCCGGAGAAGAACATGTCGAACGACTGGGCGTCGAACCAATGGCCGAACTCAAGGCGTTCTGGAATATCGGCGTCGAGCGTGCCTACATGGGCGAAGGCGCCTTCAAAGTCGTTCCTCCACTTCTCAAGCGGGCAGGCCTTGAGATGTCCCAGATCGATCTCTTCGAGCTCAACGAGGCCTTCGGCGCCGTTCTCGGTGCCGCGTTCCACGACCTGCCCGACCTGCCGCAGGATCGGACCAATCTCTGGGGCAGCGGTATCTCACTGGGCCATCCGGTCGGCTGCACCGGCGCCCGGCAGATCGTTGATATGGTCCACCAGCTCCACCGGCGCGATGGGCAACTGGGTCTGGTCAGCCGGTGCGTCGGCGGCGGTATCGGCAGCGGGGAGATCATCGAACGGGTTGGGGGCTAATAATCCCTCGGCCTGATCGGCTGCCGTCGGCCTCCCCACCGGCCTGGGGGACCATCGAATCGGCCGGCGCAGGGCTCGCCACATTGGGCACATCGGCCCTGGTCATCCAGGCCCCAATGAGTCAATCGATACCAGTCTCGTCCGATCAAAAGGGTTCCACATTTGTGGCATAGGGTGCTCCCACCCTCTTGGTCATGCACGTTGCCGGTGTAGACGTAGCGCAGACCCGCGTCGATTGCCCGGCGGCGTGCCCGCTGAAGGGTCGAAGGTGGAGTCGGAGGAACGTGGCTCATCTTGAAGGCCGGATGAAAGGCCGTGAAATGCAGGGGCACATCAGGGCCCAGGTGCTCGACCACCCATTGGGCCAATGCTGAAATCTCTGCGTCGGAATCGTTCTCTCCGGGGATCAGGAGGGTGGTAATTTCAAGCCAGACGTCGGTCTCTTTGGCCACATACTCCAGAGTTTCCAACACCGGGGCCAGGCTCGCACTGCACAAACGATGGTAAAAATCCTCGCTGAAGGCCTTGAGATCAATATTGGCGGCGTCCATCGCTCCAAAGAATTCCCGGGCTGGGAGCGGATTGATCTCACCGGCCGTGACCGCCACCGTGGCCAACCCCAGTTCGGAGCAGGCGGCAGCGACGTCCACTGCGTATTCAAGAAAGATAACCGGGTCATTGTAGGTGAAGGCCACCGAACGGCATCCGGTCGCTTTGGCAGCCCGGGCGATGGCCTCGGGTGATGCCTCTTCGGCCACCGTGTCAAATTCTCGACTGCTGGAAATACTCCAGTTCTGGCAAAAACGACAGGCCAGATTGCAGCCCGCCGTTCCGAAACTGAGCACCGCCGTCCCGGGGAAGAAATGATTGAGCGGTTTCTTTTCGACAGGATCGATACAGAAACCCGAGGATCGGCCATAGGTCGTCAGCACGATGCCTCCGCCTGAGGCCTGACGAACGAAACACAGTCCCCGCTGCCCCTCTCGCAAACGGCACAGGCGAGGACAAACCTCGCACATTACGCGTCCATCGGCCAGCCGGGAAAAGTACCGTCCCGGCGTGCCGTTCGGGATCAGGGAACTCTGCGAAATCGGACCTCCTTGATGTCATCGAAATCGACTGAATAGGTCACCGACCCTCCCCCGACCCTATGCCGGAGTAGTACCGTTTGACTATCGACACCAACGACATAGGCTGAAACCCTCTCCAGGGTATTCAAGACAATCACGACCCGTTCCCCCTGAAGGGAACCCAGCTTGGACACCGGCACGAGCGTTCCATCGCGGTGGGGCCGAGGTGGCGGCAGTTCTCCCCCGGGCTCATCCAGGATGCTCAGAGCCTCCTCGTCAACCAGGGCACGCAGATCGGACGCACTTTCCATGACCTCGTCAACCTCTCGGCTAACGCTGTCAGGCTCCGGCCATTCTTCCGGCGCCGGCTCATCCCCCTCGACGTCCCCATCATCGGGGAAGACGTTGATTGCCGGAGAATCCCACCCAACCTGCTCTCCAAGATCAGGAAACTCCTCGATGCCGACATTGACCGATGTCATCGAGTACCCGATCCCACCGACGGCCAGTAGAATTGAACCGGCCAAACACACCAAAAACGGTATCTTGGCCTCATTCCAGAACTTGAAACCAAAGACCAGCACAGCAAACGGGATACAAAGGCATACCAGTCCCCACACCGTACTTTCCCTGAAGGCAATCACCAGCAGCCAGACATAGGCCGCCATAGATGCCAGTCCTCCAACGACCATCAGCACCATCCACGCCATCGTCATGGTTTGAGCCTCCGTTGATCCAATTGTTTTTTCATCTCTCTCATCTTAACCCGCCGTCGAATATTTCGTAAGATGAAGCTGGAGGTTTGCGTCATGAACCGTATTCCGTTGTTGATCTGCTTGGCAATCTGTTCAATTTCATCCTTGGGACGCGGTGACGAGCTACAGCAGGCCCCAAACCATACCGTCCCTCTCGAACGTCTCGGAGATCCTCCGGCGCCCGCGTCGGTCATCACAACGCAAACTGAGGACAAGACCGCACTCATTATCACCCGCAACGGGCATCTCAGCGTTCAAGTCAACGTCAATGACGACGGGCGTAACACCAGGGGCGATGCCGCCAATGAACCGTCCATTGCCGTCGACCCAACTGCGCCCAACCGAATGGTGATCGGGTGGCGGCAGTTCGACTCGGTTTCCTCAAACCATCGGGAAGCCGGCGTGGCGTGGTCCAACGACGGCGGCAGGACGTGGAACAACCCCGGTTCTCTCAACGATGGCATCTTCCGATCGGACCCGGTATTGGCATGTGATGCCGACGGGCATTTCTTCTACAACAGCCTCTCAATCTTCTCCGACGACCTTCTCCAGGCTGAATTCTTTGACTCTTCAGATGGGGGCCAGAGCTGGGCGGGCCCAGAGGAGGCCTTCGGCGGCGACAAGGTCTGGGTGACGATAGACCGGACTGACGGGGTCGGCCGAGGCAACATCTACCAGAGCTGGAGTACGGCGGCAAACCAATGGGGCAACCGTGTCTTCAGCCGCTCGACCGACGGCGGCCGTACCTTCTCGGACCCTCAGGCCCTGGTTCCTCCGCCGATATGGGGCACCTTGGCCGTCGGACGGCAGGGCGAACTCTATCTGGCCGGTAACGCCGGCTTCACGTTCAACGTCTTTGTTCTGTGGCGATCCCTGGATGCCGAAGACCCCAACGTCGCCGAGCCGTCATTTGAGTTCTTCTTCGTCGATCTCGGCGGCCGCCAGGGAACCGGTGGGTCCTCCGTGGCCCCCAATCCCGCAGGCCTGCTCGGTCAGGTCTGGCTGGCAGTCGACATCTCGGACGGTCCAAACTCGGACACGCTCTACATGCTTTCCTCAGTTGACCCACCCGGCGAGGACCCGCAGGACGTGCACTTCATCAGGTCTACAGACGGCGGTCGGACCTGGTCGCAGCCGATTCGAGTCAATACCGACGACCGCAATGCCTGGCAGTGGTTCGGAACGATGTCGGTCGCTCCCAACGGCCGGATCGACGTTGTATGGATCGAAAGCCTGACCAATACCGAACCCAACATTGGCGAGATCTACTCCACATTCTCGTCCGATGGCGGCTTGACCTGGTCAGACGCCGTGGTCGTGACACCGGCCTTCGACAGCCACAGAGGCTTCCCTCAGCAGAACAAGATGGGCGACTATTTCCACATGCGATCGGACCTCGTCGGCGCCGATTTGGCCTATGCCGCGACTTTCAACGACGAGCAGGACGTCTTCTTCCTCCGCATCGGCGACCGGGACTGCGACGGCAACGGGATCGGCGACACCGAGGACCTCAGAGTGGGAGAACTCTCAGACTGTGACAATAATGAAATTCCCGACCTCTGCGAGGTGGCGGCACGACCCGAGTTAGATATCAACGGCAACGGCCGGCTTGATGCCTGCGAACCGCCCCCCCGACAGGGCGCCGGCCGGTCAGGGTGATCTCGCGAAGCCGAACGGCTTCTCGAGACGCTCTCAGCTATCAGCTATCAGCTATCAGCAGAGCCCATCCTTTCGTCTGTGTCCCGGTCGATGCCCATGTCAGCGAAATCAACTCACTGCCATACGCCTCGGCGTCAACAAACTGAGAGCTGAGAGCTCCGTAGCCCGGCCTTGCCGGGTTACGGTGAGGGCTGCGCAAGCACACTGACCTGCGGCCTGATATCCATCCACCACTGCTGCGCCGGACGTCGAAAATCGGGATCAATCATCTCGCTCAATCCTGACAGGTCGGTGAAGGCCTCCCCACCCTGGCGAAGCCCGACGGCGACGGCATCGGCACCCCCGCTTTCCACAGCCGCCACCATGCGTTTGACGCACAACCCGGCCAAACGTGTCGCCAGATTTCGGTCAAAGGGCGTTGGGTCGCCTCCCTGCTGCAAGTGCCCCAGAATCGCCTGCCGAACGTCGAAGAGATCGCCCCCCTCCTCCTCAAAGAGTTGGACCATAAATCGGGTGGTATAGCAGTCATTGGCGTACTCGTTCCGGATCATCAGGCCCAGGCGCTTGCCTCCTTCGAAGCCGGCCACCAGACGATCGACATCACTCTTGAGGTCATCCAGGGTCACCCCTTCCTCGTGCAGGTAGACGCGCTCGGCGCCCGACGCCAGCCCAGCCATCAAGGCCAGGTAACCGCAGTAGCGGCCCATCACCTCTACGACGAAACACCGTCTGGTAGCCACAGCAGATTGTTTGATTTTGTCCAGGGCATCGACGATCGCATTGAGGGCCGTATCTGCTCCGATAGCAAGTTCCGATCCCGGGAGGTTGTTGTCGATGCTGGCCGGAAGACAAATGATCGGAAGGTTGAATGCCTGGTAGGTCTCACGATTTTCGACCATCAGGTAGGCGGACTGGTAGGCCTCCCATCCTCCGACGCACAAGAGGGCGTCGATCTTCCGATCAGCCAGCGTCCGGGCCACAGCCTCCAATTCTCCTGCCTCGGGCACGCTTCTCGAGGTCCCCAGTTCGGAGCCACCAATGGTCCCCCAACCCTTGACCGACATCCACCCCAGGTCGTCAATAGTGTTGTCGATCAGTCCGGGAAATCCGTTTCGAATCCCCAGCACGGTATGGCCGCGATCCAGAGCGAATCGAACGGCGGCACGGACCGCCGTGTTCATCCCCGGCGCCGGTCCCCCCGCGTTCAAAACGGCCAGGCGAAGTCGACGCTGCCCGGGTTCCGGAGGCCGCGGCAAGGCCCTGATCATCGTGTCCAGGGTAGCCACCGTCTCCGAGAAGCCCGCACCCCGCATCTCCATTGCAGCCCGGTAGTCCTGCTTCTCGATTGCCTCCCCAACCCGTTGGTTCTTGGCGACACACGCCATCAGGGGTGAACGGTTGATTCGGTTGGCTCGAAGACCAATCAGTTGGGCTTCGTCCTCCGGTTTTGCGGCAATCAGGGTCTCCACCGCAGCAAGGCCCAGCAGGGAACTCATTGTCCGGTCGAAGGCAGACGGCCGGCCGCCTCTCTGCACATGTCCGAGAATCGTCAGACGAACTTCCTCGTCCAAATGGTGTTCCAAAATATCCTTGACGTATTCGGCGGTAATCGGCCGTCCCCTCCGGTTCCGAGCCCCTTCAGCAACGATGACAATACTGTCCCGCCGCCCTGCCTCCCGACCCGCACGAAGGCTCTCGACCATCGCGACTTCCCAGTCCTCTCTCTCGGGCGGCCGCTCGGGAATCAAGACCCAGTCAGCCCCGCCCGCCAGGGCCGCAGCCACCGCCAGGTAGCCGCAACGCCGCCCCATGACCTCGACGACGAAGGTCCTCTGATGGGAGGCTGCGGTCGATGCCAGGGCGTCCACCGCCTCGGTGATCCTATGCAAGGCAGTGTCGGCCCCGATCGTCATGTCGGTCCCGACCATGTCGTTGTCGATCGACCCGACAAGCCCGACGATTGCCAAATGGGGGTGCCGATCCGCATCGTCTTGTGACAAACGTCCCGCCTCGACCAATTCCGACAGCAGCTCCGGCCATTCCCGCCGCAAGAGATCGGCCGCGGTCAGGCTTCCGTCCCCCCCAATGACAACCAACCGGTCGATGCCGGCCTCGACCAGGTGGAAGGCCGCGTCTCGACGACCCTCCCGGTGGAAGAATGCCTTGCACCGTGCGGTCCCGATCACCGTACCGCCTCGGTGCATGATGCCCCCAACGGCATCCCAGGACATCTCCCGAATGAAATCGCCGCCGTTGACCAAACCCTGATAGCCCTCCCGAATACTGCAGACCCGCCATCCGGCATCCAATCCGCCACGAACGACAGCCCGCAGGGCCGCGTTCATGCCCGGAGCGTCTCCACCACTGGTCAGGACAGCAATCGTCCCTTTGAACGTGTGTGCTTGATCATTCATAGGGTTGGATTGTAGCGGGTCCTGAAGCGATGAGGAATGCCCTCGACAAGGCCTTGATGGTCCTTACCCCGACCTTCTCACCAGTGTCCGGCTGCAAGGCGAATGTCATCCAAGAGCTGACAGCTGCCCTGTCCCTCGTTACACTGCTCGTGTGAAATCTCAACCCGGCATCATCAATGCCGCATTCCACCGGCCGGAGACCCGGGTCTACCGCCTTGTCCAGGGCTTCGTATGGCTGCTGATCGCCGGATCAATCGCCCTGATTGTTGCAGGATTATTCCTCGAA
Organism: Thermoanaerobaculales bacterium; assembly: GCA_029932545.1. GTDB lineage: Bacteria > Acidobacteriota > Thermoanaerobaculia > Thermoanaerobaculales > Sulfomarinibacteraceae > DAOWGJ01. The sequence continues at coordinate 7,458 of JAOZPW010000124.1, forward strand.
CCGGGCAGCCCCACAGCGCAATTTCTGATCCGTATCGACCACATGGTGCTGTGGCTCTTCCTTGCCGAATACCTGCTGCGCCTGATTTCCTACCGCCCGCCAGGACTTGAACTCTTTGACCGGACACCGAGTAATCGATTCCTTTACAGTGCCGCCAAACGCCTCGGTTACGCTCTCAGTCCCCTGATGCTGATCGATCTGGCGACGGTCCTCGCATTGGCGCCCCAGCTGCGCGGTCTACGGGCCCTGCGGCTCCTTCGCATCCTTCGTTTCCCCAGAATATTCCGCAGGGCCAACCCCTTCAGAGGGGTCATGCTGTCGTTTAAGGAAAACCGGCTAATGTTCGCCTTCGGACTTCTGATGGTCTCCGGTGCAACGGTACTCGGAGGCCTGACCCTGTTTCTGATCGAAGGGCCCCTGGCCAAAGGGACCCGAACGATCGACAGTCTGGGAGAAGGTATCTGGTGGGCCCTGGTGACGATCACGACGGTCGGCTACGGCGACATCATCCCGACGACTCTGGTCGGCCGGATAGTCGGCGGCGTACTGATGGTTTCGGGCATGTTCACCCTGGCCTTGTTCGCAGGCATTGTCAGTCAGACCCTGTTGCGCGCCGTCTTGAGCATTCGAGAGGAGCAATTCCGCATGAGCACCTATGTCAATCACGTTGTCGTCTGCGGCTACGATCCGGGCGCACGAATGCTGCTCGACGCCCTGCTGGCCGAACTAGGCGTCGATGGCACGACCGTCGTCCTCTTCGCCGAGGGCGAGAGACCGCCCGGCGTGCCACTGGACTTCACATGGGTCAACGGTGACCCAACCAAGGAGAGTGAGCTCGACAAGGTCCGTCTGTCCCACGCAGCGGCTGCAATCGTCGTCGGCAATCGGAAGGTCCTGCCGCAACAAGCTGACGCCCATACAATATTGACGGTGTTCACCCTGCGTTCCTTCCTTGAGCGCAACGGCGCTGCCGCCAGACGCCGCAACCCGTTGCACGTCGTCGCCGAGATCCTGGATGCCGAGAACGTCGCCCACGCTCAGACTGCAGGCGCCGACGAGGTGATCGAGACCACCCGCCTGGGATTCTCCCTCCTGGCACATTCGGTCGTCGCGCCAGGCACCGCGGCGGTCATGGGCCGGATGGCTGCCTCACGAGCTCACAGCCTCTTCGTCAGCAAGGTTCCCCCGAATTTTGAACTTCCGGCGACCTTCGGCCGTGTTGCCGCCCATCTCAAGGGTGCACACGGCGCCCTGGCGATCGGCTTGAGGCGCCCGGGGGACGCCGAGGACCTGCTCAATCCTTCAGATGAGGTGTTGGTGCCCATCGGCAGCCGCGTCGTCTACCTCGCGGACGAGGCCTACTGCGAGGAGGAAGGCTAGGATGGAACCCAAAGCGCGACGAAGGCGTCTCGTTCGATTGGCACTGGGGGCTTGGGCCATTTATCTGGTGGCCGGCAATCTTTTCGTGGCAACGCCCATCGGTCAGAACCTGATCGCGCCTCATCCTGAACGCTTCACGATTCACTGGGGGCGTGCATGGACCGTCCTCCCGGGCTTGGTTCATGTGCGGGACCTCAAGATACGCCAGCATTCACAAGATATCGTGTGGCATCTAACGATTGATCGTGCAGTCACCGGCATCAATATCCTAGCCCTGCCCTTCAAAACCTTTCACGCCGTCCTGCCCCGTGTACGAGGCGTTGAGGTCGAAGTCGAAAAGGCATCAACAACCATGCCGCCGACGGGCAAGACCAAGCCGGGCTTCCGAATTCTCCTGAGTGGCACGGGGGTCAAAGACATTCGTTTCATGGACTTCTTCGGCATCCACATCGAAGGAGAGGAGCTCCGAATCGGGGGTGGGCTCGACACAACGGCCCGTGGACCACTGGGCATTCCTCGAGCGAGGGTCAGAATCAAGACTGGGCAGGTCACCCACGAGGGTGTGGCGCTGGCGACAGATTTCAACCTCGATTGCCGGGCCCGCATCGACAAACACACCAAGAAGGATCGGAGTGAGGGTGGAATTTTCCCCTTTATCTCCGGGAGTCTTACGGCATCAGGAGACATCGCGGATCTGCAATTCATAAGCACCTTCTTGCGATCGATCTCATGGATGCAGGTCCGGGGAGGCGCCGGAACCCTTGAAGCAGACCTCGATATTTCGAAGGGCACACTGCAGCCTGGGAGCCGGTTGGATATCCAGACCTCGGCATTTGATTTTGAGTACCTCGACTACACGGTCACCGGGAAAGGGAAAGTTATGATCACGGGCCGTGAGGCCGATGGACGGGGAGACACCGAGTTGGACTTCGAGCTCGACGACTTCGGCCTCAGTTTTGCGGATTCGGAGACGCCCCATATCGAGGGCAACGACCTCAGCGTCAAAATCATCGGCAATCTCGGGCAGATGATTCAACCCGACGCAACGGTTGAGGTAACAATTGACATCCCTGAAAGCGACATTCCCGACCTCCGGCTCTACAACCGGTATTTCAAAGGCGCCTCGCCCGTCGAAATTCTCTCCGGGAAGGGTCGCCTCAGGTCCCACCTCGAGGTCCAAACCGGCCCCGGAACGGGCGGGGGCACCATCGAGGTCAAGACCACCAACGTCTCGATCGACCTCAAGGACCGGAAGGTCGTTGCTGATGTCCACCTTCTCTTCCCAATCACGATCACCGATCTCGACAACCGGATCTTCACGGTGGACGGCTCGACCATCAACGTGGCCAACGCAGGGGTCGGAACTCCTGAAGAGAAGGACCCTGCCGACACGCCGCCACGAGACTGGTGGTGCGACATCGCAGTCCCCGAAGGGACGCTGAGATTGGCCCAACCCCTCGACCTCGATATCGACGTCACGCTGAAGGCCTTCGATGTTGAACCCCTCCTGGCCCTGATCTCCAAGACCCGCAAGTCTGCAGATCGGCTGGACCGGATCCTCGCGATTCACGACCTCGAAGGCGGCGCCCACCTTGCCGTCGAAAATGGCGGCACGCACATCAGAGACCTTTTCGCCGAAGGCGGCCGCGCCGAAATGCTCGGCAATCTCTGTCTCAGAAAGAATGACAACTCAGGCGCCATCTACATCAAATACGGCATCCTCTCCCTCGGAGTCGAAATTTTGGGCGAGGACGAAAAAAAACACATCATCACGCCACGCAAGTGGTA
>JAOZPW010000409.1 GCA_029932545.1 Thermoanaerobaculales bacterium
CCTCATGACCGCGATCTCCTTGCCCGAGAGCTCGACGACACCCTTCAGGGTCAGGGCGTGCCAGGTCGCAAAATTGATCCAGAACTCACCGAATTCCGTGCGCGAGACACCGTCACCGGTGCCGTTGGGAGAGTCACCATTCGCCGCCGATTTCTTTGCCCATCCACCCCGGCGCAAGAGTCCCTCTATTCGTGCCAATAGGACGGCTAGGTCGAATGGCTTGGAAACGTAGTCATCGGCACCCAATCGCAGCCCGTACACCATGTCATCGGGTTGATCGCGTGCCGTCAGCATCAGAATCGGGGTCAGATCACCGTCGTCGCGCAGTCGACGGCAGACCTCAAAACCGTCGATCTTGGGAAGCCGCACATCGAGCACCATGAGGTCAAACCGGTCTGAGCCGGCCTTGGCCAACGCCTCCTCGCCATCGACGGCCAGTACCCCCAGCCAACCCTTGCGCTTGAAGTTGCGAAGCAAGCCCTCAGCGATCGCCTCTTCATCCTCAATCAACAAGATCTTTACAACCGCGTCGTTCATGCCACCTCTTCCATCACCGGTACCTCAACTTCGAAGATCGTTCCGGGAGACGAGCCCCTCGATAGGGCGCGTACGGTCCCGTGCATCTGTTCGACGAGCTGAGAGACGATGAACAGCCCGAGTCCGCTGCCATGGTCAGCGGCGGTGTCACGCCCGATGCGGTAAAACCGATCGAAGATCAGACCCAACTCGGATTTTGGAATTCCAATCCCCTCATCGGTAATACTGAATACGAGCTGCGCACCGCGTTCAAAAACTCGGCACCAGACCCGCCCTTCCGGGGCCGAGTAGCGCACCGCGTTCTCAATCAAATTCGTCAGGATTCGTCTGAGGGCCTCGTCTGAGGCGAGAATCGATGCCTCGGTCTCGATTTCAGTCACAAAGGACAAATTCCCCCGTTCGACCGTGGGCCGGATTTCGGCGAAGAACTGTCGGCAAAAAGGTGCCACTCCAACCTCGCATGGCTCAAAGACCTGCTTTCGAGCCACCAAACGGCTACTCTCGAGAACATTGTCGATCAGCCGGCCGAGGCGCTGCGCTTCACGCAGAATATAGGCTACCGAGCGCCGCCGGTACTCATCGGTCTCGTCCTGCTCGAGGGTTTCCGCATGCAGTCGGATGGCGGCCAGAGGTGACCTCATCTCGTGTGTGATTCCAGAAACGAACTCCTCCTGTTTTCGGGCGTAGCGGTACTCCGCCAACGATCGTGCCAACTGATGGGTCCCAAATACGATCAACAGGGCGAACAGTACGCAACCCACCCCAAGGATGACCCATGGCGACCGGGGGCTCGTCACACCCAGTCGAACGGCAAACTCGTGCAACCGTCCCTCCCACTGAATGGCAAATACGACCCACACGACCAGCAGGGTGATCACCACGATCAGGGAAAGCACATAGGGAACGACGAAAGAACGTCTCCGATTCACCCTGCGATCATACTGGAGTCAGAATTTTTCCGGAATTTTCCCAATTGAAGGTCTGACAGGTATGATGGTGGCTGGTTGCCGGAGTGGCGGAATGGTAGACGCCAAGGACTTAAAATCCTTTATCCGTATGGGTGTGCGGGTTCGATTCCCGCCTCCGGCACCAAGTCCACAATGTCCACTCATGACTTACTCAAAATCCAACATCATCTGCTCGTCGTCATCGTTGGGCCAATAGCGCTGTTCCATCGCCAAGAGCAGGGCTTTGTTCTTCAAACCGCCGCCGAAACCGACCAGGGCGCCGTCCGAGCCGACGACGCGGTGGCAGGGGATGATTATCGGGATCGGGTTGGCCCCGTTGGCGGCGCCGACGGCGCGGGTTGCGCCCGGCTGGCTCAGAGCGCCGGCGATTTCTCCGTAGGTTCGGGTCTCGCCGTATGGGATCAATTGCAGTTCATCCCAGACCTGAAGTTGGAACGGAGTGCCCTCCGGCGCAAGTTCGATCTCGAAGACCATGCGTTCGCCGGCAAAGTATTCCTTCAGTTGGCTCTCGATCTCATTGGTGTGGCCGGTGTCGTGAAGGACCTCAATATCGTCGGCCTTGAGCCGGTCGACGACGGAGGGGCCTTTCAGTACTTCGAGAAATTCAATGTGGCTGAGAATGCCGTCAGCGTTGACCACGATCTGCAACAGACCGCAGGGAGAGTTGATCGTGCTGGCATAATAGGTCATGGCTCTGTTCTGAGCTTACCCCGCTCCGGTGGCAAAAGACAGCGGATTCATCCTTCATCCTTCCGCCTTCATCCTATTTATCTCGCCTCAACCGACTCCCTAACCTTGATTGCGGCTGCCAGTGCTGCAGCGCCGGTTCGGCCGTCAACCATCGGGGATTTCTGGCCCCTGCAGGCTCTGACGAAGGCGTCGATCTCGGCGCCCAGTGGTTCTTGGCTTTCAACCTCGACGAGGCGTGGCTTGATATCGGCGCCGGTTTCGCTTTGTACCAGACGTGCGGACTGGACGGTTTGCTCGGCGTAGTCGATGGAGAAGTAGCCCTCGTTGGCGAAGAGGCGCAGTTTGCGAATACGTTCGGCCGAAACCCGGCTCGCGGTCAGATTGGCGACGAGGCCCGAGGGGAATTCGACCCAGGCGTGGCAGAGGTCAACCTTGTCGGTCAGCACGTTGACGCCGACGGCGCGAATGTCCGATGGTTCTTCCCCGGCGACGGCCAGGGTGATCTGGAGGTCGTGGATCATCAGATCGAGGATGACGTCGACGTCGA